>JANMYN010000406.1:0-8987 GCA_031382195.1 Betaproteobacteria bacterium | reverse complement strand
ACCAGCTGGCGCAGCCGGACGACCTGTGCTCTGGTGGCGCGGGCGACCGCCAACGGCACGATCGCCGCCTCGACAGCGCGTCTGGCGATGAAGATCTCGCGCGTCTCCTGCGGCGTCGGGCGAGCGACGATCGCACCACGGTTCGGCCGAAGCTCCACGATGTGTTCATGCGCGAGCCGTTGCAGCGCCTTGCGCACGATGGTGCGGCTCACCTTGAACAATTCGCAGAAGGTCGCCTCGGTCAGTTTCGTGCCGGGCGGCAGGCGGTGGCTCATGACGGCGTTGAACACCGAATCGTAAATGCGCCGGTCGGTACCGGACATGCCCCGCTTCGATTTCGCGTGAACCGGTGCCGGGACGCGGACGGGCTGCTTCGCCGTTTTTTTCCCGTTGCGCCTCACACCTTTGCTATTCTCCATTCTGGTTGCGCTCGCAGGGGCGCCGGCGACATCCCCGGCGATAGATTTGTGGCGTGGCACGCATATTGCAAAACGCCCTGACAATATTCAAGCTGTGACAAATCAAGCTGCGGCAATATTTAAATTCCGACAATATCCGCAGTAATTGTACACGACGGGTTGCGGCCCGGCGGCCTCGTCCCTGGCGGGACTGGCGAGCGTTTTTCCTCGCAACAAAGGCGCTGGCGCGGTTCGGGATTGGCGCGACGGGCAGGACTTTCGCCTCGGTATGGCGCATTCGGGCACGCCGGAATGCAATTCCGGCGCTATAGTGTGTATACAGTTTTTGACGGGGGCGCGGCGCACGCATCGGATCCGATGGGCAAGCTCACCACACATGTTCTCGACACGGCACACGGGCGGCCCGCGGCCGGCATGCTGATTGAACTTCGCCGTCTGCCGGCGGACGAGGTCATCTTCTCGGCGCGCAGCGACACGGACGGCCGCTGCGGCCGGCCGCTGCTCGAAGGACCATCCTTTGTCCCGGGTGAATACGAACTGGTTTTCCATACGGCCGATTATTTCCGCACGCTCGGCGTCAAGCTTTCCGATCCGCCCTTTCTCGACCGCATCGCGCTGCGCTTCGGCCTCTCGGGCACCGACCAGCACTATCATGTGCCGCTGCTGGTGTCGCCGTGGAGCTACTCGACCTACCGCGGCAGTTGACCATGAGAAATCGCGAACATATCCGCTTTATCCTCGACGGCGAAATCATGCGCGTGGACAACGTCGCCCCGACCGTCACGCTGCTGGAATTCCTGCGCGAGAAACTCGGCCGCACCGGCACCAAGGAAGGCTGCGCCGAGGGGGATTGCGGCGCCTGCACGGTGGTGATCGGTGAGCTCGACGCGGGAAAAGTGGCTTATCGCGCCATCAATTCCTGCATTCGTTTCCTGCCGACGCTCGACGGCAAGGAAATCGTCACGGTGGAAAACCTGAGGTCCGCCGACGGCAAGTTGCATCCGGCGCAGCAGGCGATGGTGGACTATCACGCCTCGCAGTGCGGTTTCTGCACGCCCGGATTTGTCATGTCGCTGTTCGGCCTGTATTTGAACGAACCGGCGCCGAAGCGAGAGGATGTCGTGCGCGCGCTGTCGGGAAACCTGTGCCGCTGCACCGGTTACCGGCCGATCATCGATGCCGGTTGCCGGATGAATGAATATGCGGACCCGGCTTGCTGGAGCCGTGCCCAAGCGCGGGATGCAAACCGCTACCAGGCGTTACAGTCCATCGCTCCGACCGGTCCCGTCGCGCTCGACGTCGGCGCCGGTTACCGTGCGCCGGTGTCGATCGACGAACTCGCCCGGCTCTGCGAATCCCATCCGCAGGCATTGCTGCTTGCCGGGGGCACCGACATCGGCCTCTGGGTCACCAAGCAGTTGCGCGAGTTGCCGATGCTCATTTATACCGGCAATGTCGCCGAGTTGAGGAGCGTGCGCGAGAACGCAAATGCCCTCGAAATCGGCGCGGCGGTGAGTCTTACCGACGCCTATGCCGCCATTGTTGCGCGCTATCCCATGCTGGCGGAACTGGCGGAGCGCTTCGGTTCGCCTCCGGTTCGCAACTCCGGCACGTTCGGCGGCAACGTCGCCAACGGATCGCCGATCGGCGACTCCATGCCCTTCCTGCTGGTCCTCGGCGCAAGCGTGAAGCTGCGCCGCGCCGGCAGCGAACGTGAGATGCCGCTCGAAGACTTCTATCTCGGCTATCAGAAGAAAGCACTGCAACCCGGCGAGTTCCTGGAAGCCGTGCGCATTCCCCTGTCGCCACCGGGACGCCGCTTCGCCAGCTACAAGATTTCCAAGCGCTTCGACCAGGACATCTCCGCGCTGTGCGGGGCCTACGCGTTTGACGTGGAGAATGGCCGAATCGCCGCAGTACGCATCGCCTACGGGGGCATGGCTGCCGTACCCAAGCGCGCCGCGCACACCGAGGCTGCGCTAACCGGTCAGCCGTGGTCGCGCGCCACGCTGGAAGCGGCGCTGCCCGCGATCGCGCTGGACTATGCGCCGATGAGCGACATGCGAGCCAGCGCGGAATACCGCATGCAGGTGGCGAAAAACCTGTTGTTGCGCTTCATCGCCGAGCACGACGGCAAACCGGTGCCGACTCGTGTGGCCGACCTCGAGGAGCAATCAGCCCATGCCTGATATTGTTCAAGTGTCCGTCGCCGGGCAGCCGCTGCCGCACGAAGGCGCGCCGCTGCATGTCAGCGGCGCGGCAAACTACATCGACGACATCGCGCTGCCCGAAAACACCCTTCACGTCGCGCTCGGCATGAGCACGATTGCCCACGGCCGCATCAAGTCGATGGATCTTGCGGCGGTTGCTGCCGCGCCCGGAGTGGTGGACATTGCCACTGCGGCGGACGTCCCCGGTTCCAACCTGATCGGGCCGGTGCTGCAAGACGACCCGATTTTCGCCGAATCGCTGGTGGAATTCGCCGGCCAGTCCCTGTTCGCGGTCGCGGCAACGTCTTATGGCGCCGCGCGCCGCGCCGCAATACTCGCGCGCGTCGAGTACGAGGAACTGCCGGCGATCCTCGACATCCGCGCGGCGCTTGCGGCAAAGAGTTTCGTCGTGCCCACGCACACGCTCCGGCGTGGCGAGCCCGAAGCGGCGATCGGCCGCGCGCGGCATCGGCTGGCCGGCAGCGCGCAACTCGGCGGACAGGAACACTTCTATCTGGAGGGACAGGTTGCGGTCGCGCTGCCGCAGGAAGACGGCGGCATGCTGATCTACAGTTCGACGCAACACCCGACCGAGGTACAGCATATGGTCGCGCATGCGCTCGGCAAGAAATCGCACGAAGTCGTCGTGCAGTGCCGGCGCATGGGTGGCGGTTTCGGCGGCAAGGAGAGCCAGCCCGGACAGTACGCCTGCGCGGCGGCGGTGATCGCGGCGCGCACGCACCGGCCGGTCAAGCTGCGCCTGGATCGCGACGCCGACATGATCATGACCGGCAAGCGCCACGATTTCCTGATCGAGTACGAAGTGGGTTTCGACGACAGCGGCCGCATCGCCGGCGCCAGAATCATGCTGGCTTCGCGCTGCGGCTTTTCCGCGGACCTGTCCGGGCCGGTGAACGACCGCGCGATCTGCCATGTCGATAACGCCTATTTCCTGGAAAACGTCGAAATCGTCTCGCATCGCTGCAAGACCAACACGGTATCGAATACCGCGTTCCGTGGATTCGGCGGCCCGCAGGGCATGGTGGCAATCGAGGCGGTAATGGACGACATCGCGCGCATGCTGCGCAATGATCCGCTGGACGTGCGCCGCGCCAATTTTTATGGAACATCGGATCGCAACGTCACGCCCTACGGCATGGTGGTGGAAGACAACATCATCCACCGCATCGCCGACGAACTGGAGGCGAGCAGCGATTACCGCGGGCGCCGCCGTCGCATTCAGGAGTTCAACGCCGCGAGCCCTGTTCTCAGACGTGGCATCTCGTTGACGCCGGTCAAATTCGGCATCTCCTTCAATGCCACGATCTACAACCAGGCCGGCGCGCTGGTGCATATCTACACCGATGGCAGCGTCATGGTGAACCACGGCGGCACCGAGATGGGACAGGGGCTCTACACCAAGGTCGCCCAGGTGGTGGCCAACGAACTGCAGATCGACGTTGCGCACATCCGCACCAGCAGCACCGATACCAGCAAGGTGCCGAACACCTCCGCGACCGCCGCGTCATCCGGCGCCGACCTGAACGGCAAGGCGGCGCAGGCCGCCTGCAGGACGCTGAAGGAACGGCTCGCGACCTTCGCCGCGGAGAAATATTCCGTGCCGGCCGATGCCGTGCGCTTCGCCGCCGGCAAGATCGTGGCTGGAAGTCACGTGATCGAATTCGCCGAACTGGTGCACGAGGCGTACGCGGCGCGCATTTCGCTGTCATCCACCGGTTATTACCGGACACCGAAGGTCCACTGGGACAAAAAAACGCTGACAGGCCGGCCATTCTTTTATTTTTCTTACGGCGCCGCCGTGGCGGAAGTCGCCATCGACACGCTGACCGGCGAGAGCAAGCTGCTGCGGGTGGACATCCTGCACGATGTCGGCCGCTCGCTCAATCCGGCGCTCGACATCGGCCAGGTCGAGGGTGGCTTCGTGCAGGGCATGGGCTGGCTCACGTCGGAGGAACTGGTCTGGGATGCGCGCGGACAGTTCAGGACGCACGCGCCGTCGACCTACAAGATTCCGACCGCATATGACTGGCCGAAACAATTCAATGTGCGCCTGCTCGCCGACGCGCCCAATCGCGAAGACACCATTTTCCGCTCCAAGGCAGTCGGCGAACCGCCGTTGATGCTCGCCATCTCGGTGCTGCACGCGATCCGGGACGCGTGCGCCAGCTGCGAATCCGGCGCGATGCCCACATTGGTTGCACCCGCCACGCCTGAGTCCATCCTGCGTGCCCTCGGCTCGCTCGCGCAAGCGCACGCCGCGCCATCCACGGCGGCCCTCGCGGGAGCCGACGCATGAGCGACGCCGGTGCCACGTCGCCGCGCCTTCAGCTGCGCGGCATCACCAAGCGCTATCCGGCAGTGGTGGCCAACGACGGCGTCGGCCTCGAAGTGAGTGCGGGCGAAATTCACGCGGTGCTGGGCGAGAACGGCGCGGGGAAAAGCACGCTGATGAGGATCATCTACGGCGTCACCCATCCGGATTCGGGAGAAATGCTGTGGGAGGGACGACCGGTGCAGATCACCAGCCCCGCGCAAGCGCGCAGGTTGGGCATCGGCATGGTGTTCCAGCATTTCGCGCTGTTCGAAACCCTCACCGTCGCCGAAAACATTTCGCTCGCGCTCGACGAGCGCATCAAGCCCGCGAAGCTGGCGCCGCGCATCCGCGAAGTGTCGGAGAATTACGGTCTGCCGATCGACCCGGACCGGCTGGTGCACAGCATGTCGGTGGGTGAGCGCCAGCGCGTCGAGATTGTGCGTTGCCTGCTGCAGAATCCAAAACTGCTGATCATGGATGAACCGACGTCGGTGCTGACGCCGCAGGCGGTGCTGAAGCTGTTCGAGACCCTGCGCCGGCTTGCGACCGAAGGTTGCAGCATTCTCTACATCAGCCACAAGCTCGACGAAATCCAGGTCCTGTGCGACAGCGCAACCGTGTTGCGGGGCGGTCGCGTGACGGGGAACGCGCGGCCGAAACAGGAAACCGCCGACAGCCTCGCCAGGATGATGATCGGTTCCGACCTGCCCGAATGCCGGTTGCAAAGCCGCGAACCCGGCGAGGCGCGGCTGCGGGTGGACCGGCTCAGCGTGAAGACACCCGATCCCTTCGGCGTCAACCTGCGCGAGATCAACCTCACGGTACGCAGCGGCGAAATCGTCGGCATCGCGGGCGTGTCCGGCAACGGCCAGAAAGAATTGCTCACGGCGTTGTCCGGCGAAACGTTATCCGAAAAACCGGAATCGATCATGCTCGGGGAGACGGCTGCGGGCCTTTTCGATCCGGCGCAGCGGCGCGCGATCGGGCTCGGATTTGTCCCCGAGGAGCGCCTCGGCCGCGGCGCCGTGCCGGCTTTGAGTCTGGCCGACAACGCATTGCTCACCGGTAGCCACCGCAAAATGGTTGACGGCGGCATGGTTCAACACGGACTGATCCGCCGCAATGTCGTTCGCGGGTTCGCGCGCGACGTGATTGGCAGCTTCAAGGTGAAATGCCGCAACGAGCAGGCGGCGGCATCCAGCCTGTCCGGCGGCAATCTGCAGAAATTCATCGTCGGCCGCGAAACCATGCTCGATCCGCAGATCATCATCGTCGCGCAACCGACCTGGGGCGTGGATGTCGGCGCTTCAATGCTGATTCGCCAGTCTTTGATTGATCTACGCGACCGTGGGGTTGCCGTGCTGGTGATTTCCGAAGAACTGGACGAACTGTTCATGATCTGCGACCGGCTCGCGGTGATCTCAGAAGGCCGGCTGTCGCCGGTGGTGCCCTCCTCCGGAACCAGTATCGAAAAAATCGGCGTCTGGATGGGCGGGCAGTTCGTCGAGTCTATGGAGGCCGCGCATGCTTGAGCTCGAGCCGCGTCCGGAACCTTCGCGCCTGATGGCTTACGCGTCGCCACTGCTTGCGGTCGCTCTGACGCTCGTCTCCGGTTATCTGTTGTTCTCGCTGCTCGGCAAGGATCCGGCGCAGGCGTTCGTGGTTTTCTTCATCAAGCCGGCATCGACGCTCTACGGCGTGGGCGAACTGTGTTTGAAGTCGACGCCGCTCATGTTGTGCGCGCTCGGGCTCGCGCTCGGTTACCGCGCCAACGTCTGGAACATCGGCGCCGAGGGCCAGCTCACGCTCGGCGCCATTGCCGGCGGCGGCGTCGCGTTGTGGCTGCACGACGTGCAAAGCGCGTGGCTGCTGCTGCCGCTGATGCTCGTCGCCGGGACGCTCGGCGGCATGGCGTGGGCGGCGATCCCCGCCCTCCTGCGCAATCGCTTTCACACCAATGAAATTCTGGTCAGCCTGATGCTGGTCTATGTCGCCAAGTTGCTGCTGTCCTGGCTGGTGAATGGCCCGTGGCGGGATCCGCAGGGCTATAACTTTCCGCAATCGCCCATGTTCCACGACGCTGCAATACTGCCACTACTCGTCGAAGGCGTGCGCACCAATATCGCATTTCTCATCGCGTTGCTGCTCGCCGCGATCTCCTGGGTATTCGCCGAGAAAACCTTTGCCGGTTTCCGCTTCAAGGTGGCCGGACTTGCACCCGCGGCAGCGTCCTATGCGGGATTCAGCGAGAAGCGCAACGTTTGGCTGGCGCTGATGATAGGCGGTGGCGCTGCGGGACTGGCGGGCATCGCCGAAGTTGCCGGCCCGATCGGCCAACTGCAACCTTCCATTTCTCCGGGTTACGGATTCGCCGCCATCATCGTCGCCTTCGTCGGGCGTCTGCATCCTTTTGGCGTCGTGCTGGCGAGCCTGCTCATGTCGCTGCTGTACATCGGCGGGGAAACTGCACAGATCCAGATGGCGCTGCCCGCGGCGGTGACCGGCGTATTCCAGGGCATGCTGCTGTTCTATCTTCTGGCGGCGGACCTGTTTATCAATTTCCGTCTGCGTTGGAAGTCCCAGGCGCGGGCCGTTGCGCCGGTCGGCGGGTCCGCAGCCAAGGAGGCGGCATGAACGCGGAGCAGTTGATCCCGATTCTGGCGAGCACGGTCGGCGCCGCCACGCCGCTGGTATACGCGAGCCTCGGCGAACTGATCGTCGAGCGCGCAGGCGTGCTCAATCTCGGCGTCGAGGGCATGATGCTGGGCGGCGCGATCGCCGGCTTCGCGGTCGCCAGCCAGACCGGCAGCCTCACGCTCGGGTTTGCCGCTGGGATGGCGGCGGGCATGGCGCTGGCGCTGTTGTTCGGTTTCCTCACCTTGACGCTGCAGACCAACCAGGTCGCTACCGGCCTTGCGCTAACCTTGTTCGGTGTGGGCTTGTCGGCTTTCCTCGGCCGCGATTTCGTCGGCACTGTGGTCACGGGGCTCAAAGGCATCTCGATTCCCTGGCTGAGCGATATTCCGCTGATCGGGCCGTTGCTGTTCCGCTTCGACCCGCTGGTGTACGCCTCGATTGCCTTGTTCATCGTCATGCAATTGTTTCTGAATCGCACGCGTGCCGGCCTGCTGGTGCGCGCCGTCGGCGAATCGCCACAATCGGCGCACGCAATCGGTTATCCGGTGATCCTCATCCGCTATCTTGCCGTGCTGTTCGGCGGCGCGATGAGCGGGCTGGCCGGCGCCTACCTGTCGCAGGCGATCACGCCGATGTGGGTGGAAGGCATGACCGCGGGACGCGGCTGGATCGCGCTGGCGCTGGTGGTGTTTGCCACCTGGAAACCGTGGCGCGTGGTGCTCGGCGCCTATCTGTTCGGCGGCGTTACCATCCTGCAGCTGCACGCACAGGGATTCGGCGTGCGCATTCCGTCCGAGTTCCTGTCGATGCTGCCTTATGTCGCAACGATCGTCGTGCTCGTGATCATCTGCCGCGACCCGAAGACCATCCTGCTGAACCAGCCGGTCTCCCTCGGCCAGCGCTTCCACCCCGACGCCTGAATGCTAAAAATCTCACCGCAGAAGCGCAGAGAAAAACGAGAGAGGACGCAGAGATAATGCGGCGATGGACTGAGGGGACCGGTCGGCACGAGGCACTGTTGTTTTTCCGTCACGATCGTCACGCGTCACGTCGTCACGACTACACAGTCCGCCAGATTCGCCGGACACCGAGTTCATCGGAAGCGTAATGGAAGCCTACCTACTCGATTGGCTGAACCTTTTGGTGCGCTGGTTCCACATGATCACAGGCATCGCGTGGATCGGCGCATCGTTCTATTTCGTCTGGCTCGACGATCATCTGCTCGCGCCCAGGGAGAAGTCCGCGGCCGACAAAGGCGTCTCCGGAGAACTGTGGGCGGTCCACGGTGGTGGTTTCTACAACGCACAGAAGTACAGAGTGGCGCCGGCTACGCTGCCGGAGCCGCTGCATTGGTTCAAGTGGGAGGCCTATACCACCTGGATTTCC
>JANMYN010000392.1:0-2171 GCA_031382195.1 Betaproteobacteria bacterium | reverse complement strand
GGGTTCACGCAACCGCAATACCGGCGGCAGCGGCCTCGGCCTGTCGATTGCCCGCAACATCGCGCAGGCGCATGGCGGGTCGGTGCGTTTGCGCAATCTTGGCCGTGGCGGGCTGGAAGCGACGCTGCGGATTCCGCGCGGGGCCTGACACGTTGTTGAAATTCCGAATGGGCACGGAGCAACTCACGAAAAGGTAGCATCTCGGCATATTGTCCCGGGAACAAAAAGAATCTTTGCGTCAAGGTTTTCGATCTCTGGGTTGCTTTCAGTGCACCGGCTGCCACAGGATTGCGCAGCGAGTAAGATGAGGACTCGCAGACGCGATCCCAAGTGGAGGCTTAAATGAGCGAGCAGGTTCAGGAATATCGGGGCGAAAAGATTGTCGTGCGCTTCGACGCAGAAAAGTGCATTCATTCCCGCAACTGCGTTCTCGGCAGGCCGGAGGTTTTTCAGGCCAACGTGCCCGGTGCGTGGATCAAGCCCGACAACGTGTCCGCGGAAGAAGTAGTGGCGGCTGCGTTGGCTTGTCCGTCGGGCGCCATCACTTACGAGCGCACAGACGGCGGAGCGCAGGAAGCGGCACCGCCGGTGAATGTGATCCGCATCCGGGAAAACGGTCCGCTCGCGATACATGCGGACCTGCGCGTCGGCGAGGCGACCGCGCAACTGCGCGCGACCTTGTGCCGCTGCGGCGCATCGAAGAACAAGCCTCACTGCGACAGCAGCCATGTCGCGGCCAACTTCCAGTCCACCGGCGAACCGCCAACGCAACCTTCCGAGCCGCTCGCGGCGCGCAATGGAATCGTGGTGCTCACGCCGAAGAAGGATGGACCGCTGTACTTTTTCGGCAACTTGGAACTGGTCAGCGGCACGGGGCGTACCGTGAACCGCATGCAGGAGGCCTGGCTATGCCGTTGTGGAGAGTCGAAGAACAAACCCTACTGCGACGGCACCCACAAGAAAATCAGCTTCGAGGCCGGCTAGGTCAGGTTCAAAGCCCGTCGACGACGATGATCTGCGCGCTGGCGGTTTTCTGGCGAATGTCCATGGCTGGCTTGTATTCCGGGGAGTGATACCACTCGCGCGCACGCTCGGCGCTCTCGAATTCGCACACCACAATTCTCTTCGGCACCCAGTTTCCCTCCAGCACTTCGATCCTGCCGCCGCGGACGACGAATTTGCCGCCGTACTTGGCCAGCGACGGGCCGACGAGCTTGCGATACTCTTCGTAGCCTTTCGGGTCGTGGACTTCAATCTGCGATATCAGGTAAGCGGGCATTCAGATTCTCCATGTTGAGTCACGTCAGGGTTTGCCATCCTCGAGCAGCATTTCCGCGCCTTTTTCCGCAATCATCGTGGTCGGCGCATTGGTATTGCCGGAAGTGATGCGCGGCATCACCGAAGCGTCGATCACCCGCAGTCCCTGCACGCCGCGCACCCGCAGGCGCTCGTCCACCACGGCGAACTCGTCGCGGCCCATCTTGCAGGTGCCGACCGGGTGGAAAATCGTCGTGCCGAGGTCGCCCGCGGCCTTGCGCAGCGCCTCGTCGGTTTCGATGCCGGGCCCGGGTTTGAATTCTTCCGGCTGAAATCTCTGCAGTGCTTTGGCCTTCATGATCCGGCGCGTGATGCGGATCGAGTCCACGGCGACCCGCTTGTCTTCCTCGGTGGAGAGGTAATTGAGCTTGATGGCCGGATGCATTTGCGGATCGGAGCTCCGGATGCGCACGTGCCCGCGGCTGGTCGGCCGCAAATTGCAAACCGAGGGCGTGATGGCCGGAAACGGATGCAGCGGCTCGCCGAATTTTTCCAGCGACAACGGCTGTACGTGCCATTCGATGTTGGCCGACGGCTGAGACGGATCGCTTCTGGCGAACGCACCTAGTTGGCTGGGCGGCATCGTCAGCGGTCCGGTGCGATAGAAGAGATATTCCAGACCCATGGCCATCTTGCCGATCAGGCTGTGGGTGCGCTCGTTCAGCGTGACCGTGTTCTTCACCTTGTACATGATCCGGACCTGCAGGTGGTCATGCAGGTTTTCGCCGACGCCGGGTAAATCGTGAATGACCGGAAGGCCGGACTCCCGCACGAGCGAACCCGGCCCGATGCCGGAGAGTTGCAGAATCTGCGGCGAGCCGATCGAGCCGGCCGACAGGACAACCTCGCGCTTG
>JANMYN010000369.1:0-2601 GCA_031382195.1 Betaproteobacteria bacterium | reverse complement strand
CCACTTCGAACAACCCAGCGGCGCCCATGCCGCCGCCGATGCACATGGTCACCACCACGTACTTGACGCCACGGCGCTTGCCCTCGATAAGCGCATGTCCGACCAGACGGCTGCCGGTTACGCCATAGGGATGCCCCAGGGCAATCGATCCGCCGTTAACGTTGAGCCGCTCGTCCGGAATGCCGAGCTTGTCGCGGCAATAGATCACCTGCACCGCAAACGCCTCGTTCAGCTCCCAGAGGCCGATGTCCGCGATTTTCTTGCCGGTCTGCTTCAGCAGCTTGGGTATCGCGAAGACCGGACCGATGCCCATTTCGTCCGGCTCGCAGCCGGCCACCGCGAAGCCGCGGAAGATACCCAGCGGCTTGAGCCCTTTGCTCGCGGCCACCCGGTCGCTCATCAGCACCTGAGCCGATGCGCCGTCGGAGAATTGGCTGGCATTGCCGGCCGCGATAACGCCGCCTTCGAGTGCCGGCTTGATCTGGGATACGCCTTCGTAAGTGGTATCCGCGCGGATGGCCTCGTCTTCGCTGGCTGTCACCTGCTTGGTCGATTCCTGGCCGGTATTTTTGTCCACGATTTTCATGCTGGTGGCAATCGGCGCGATCTCGTCTTTCGTCTTGCCCGCGGCTCGCGCGGCGGCCGCACGCTGCTGGCTCAGCACCCCGTAACGATCCTGCGCTTCGCGCCCGACCTTGTAACGCTTCGACACCATCTCGGCGGTCGCCAGCATCGGCCAGTAGATTTCCGGCTTATGCTGCTCCAGCCAGGCATCTTTCAACATGTGCTTGTTCGCTTCGTTTTGCACGCAGGAAATGGATTCCACGCCTCCCGCGACAAAGATGTCCGCCTCGCCGGCGAGAATGCGTTGCGCGGCAAGAGCGACTGTCTGCAATCCCGATGAACAGAAGCGGTTGACTGTCATGCCCGACACGGTGACCGGCATGCCGGCACGCAATGCGATCTGTCGCGCGATATTCTGGCCGGTCGCGCCCTCCGGATTGGCGCAGCCCATGATGACGTCCTCGACCTCCGCCGGATCGAGTTTTGCGCGATCGAGCGCCGCCTTGACGACGTGCCCGCCCATGGTGGCGCCATGGGTCATGTTGAGCGTACCCTTCCAGCTCTTGCACAACGGCGTACGTGCGGTCGAAACAATCACTGCTTCAGTCATTTTCTTTCTCCAAATTAACGCCAACCGCTGAGGACGCAGGGGACGCTGAGGAAAACCGGAGGATCACGATCGAAAAAACATCACTCGAATCAGAATTGGTGTGCCAATTTGCCTTACCGTCGGTCCCGCGATGGCCTTACGGTCCCATCGCCTTTCCTCCGCGTCCTCTGCGGTGAGCGCTTCGAACCAGGCTTCTAACCGTTAAACTTCCTGCCTTCGGCCGCCAGCTTCTCCAGCAACGCCGCGGGTTTCCAGAATTCGCCATGGGTCGCGTGAAAGCTCTTGACCGATGCCAGCACCTTGTCCAGTCCGACCGTATCGGCGTAGAACATCGGCCCACCGCGGAAACGCGGAAAGCCGTAGCCGTAGATATACACGACATCGACGTCGCTCGCCCGCATCGCGATGCCCTCTTCGAGTATTTCCGCACCCTCGTTGACCAGCGCGTAAATGCAGCGCTCGAGGATTTCCTGATCGGTGATCTGGCGGCGCTTGATGCCCGCGTCCTTGGAGGCTTTCACGATCAATTCTTCGACGATCGGATCGGGAATCGGATTGCGGTTGCCGGCCTCATAGCGGTACCAGCCGGCACCCGTCTTCTGTCCGAAGCGCCCGAGTTCGCAGACCTGGTCGGCCACCTTCGAGTAGCGCAGATGCGAGGGCCGCGTCGCCGCCTGGCGCTTGCGTATGTACCAGCCCACGTCGAGCCCCGCCAGATCGCCAACACGAAACGGCCCCATGGCAAAGCCGAAATCCTCGATCACCTTGTCCACTTGCTGGGGCAAGGCGCCCTCTTCGAGTAGAAATCCCGCTTCGCGGAAATAGCCGTGCAGCATCCTGTTGCCGATAAATCCGTCGCACACGCCGGAGACCACGCCAACTTTCTTGATGGCCTTCGACAGCTTCATGGCGCTCGCCAGCACGTCCCTGGAAGTTTTCTTCGCGCGCACCACTTCCAGCAGCTTCATCACGTCGGCCGGGCTGAAGAAATGCAGGCCCAGCACGTCCTGCGGACGCGAGGTCACTGCGGCGATTTCGTTCACGTCGAGCGTCGAGGTGTTCGTGGCGAGGATCGCACCCGGCTTGCAGACCTTGTCGAGTTTTTCGAACACCTGTTTCTTGACCGCCATGTCCTCGAATACCGCCTCGATGACGATGTCGACATCCTTGATGTCGTCGTAGCTGGTCACCCCGCTGAACAGACCCATACGTTTGTCCATGGCTTCCTGGGTCAACCGCCCCTTGGCCACCGTCGCCGCATAGTTCTTGCGCACGATGCCGAGCCCTTTGTCGAGTGCCTGCTGGTTCAGTTCCAGCATTTTTACCGCTATGCCTGCATTGGCGAAGTTCATGGCGATACCGCCGCCCATGGTGCCCGCGCCGATCAACGCGGCGGATTTAATCTCGCGCGTCGGTGTGCTTTCCGG
>JANMYN010000334.1:0-2137 GCA_031382195.1 Betaproteobacteria bacterium | reverse complement strand
TGGCCGTAGAAGTTGTGCGGCGCGACGTTGACTTCGTGGGCTTCGGCAGCGGCCGCAATCTTCATCGACTGCCACACACCGTTCCAGGGCGTGTCGACGATGGCGACGTCCATCGCCTGCTCCCGAAAATATGGCATGAACTCGCGCAGGCCGAGCAAGGTCTCGCACGAGCTGATCGGGTGCGGGCTTTGGCGGCGGATATAGCCGAGCGCCTCCGGCACAAAGCTGTCGATCTCGACCCAGAACAAGTCCAGGTGCGCGATCGCGCGCAGAATCTTCAGATAGCCCTCGGTCTTGGCGTTGAAGTTGAGGTCGAGCAGGATGTCGACGTCCGGCCCCGCGCCGTCGCGCATTGCTTCCAGGTGCATCACCAGATTGCGTAGCACGTCGCGTTCGACGTTGAGTTCGGGGGCGAACGGCATGCCGAAGCCGGGAATCCAGCCGCGCGCGTTCTTGCCGTCAGCGTCGTACTTGAAAATGTTCGTCTTCAGCGCGGTGAATCCCTTGTCGCGCACTTCGCGGCCAAGCGCCTTCACCCCGTCGATATCGGTGATCGCGGGCTTGTAGACGGCCGGTAGATTGATGCGCCAGGTCGCGCAGTGGGACCAGTACACGCGAATGCGGTCGCGCACCTTGCCGCCGAGCAACTCGTAGACCGGCACGCCGAGGCCCTTGGCCTTGGCGTCGAGCAGCGCGTTTTCGATCGCGCCCATCGCCAGCGCCACCACGCCGCCCGAGCCCGGGCGCACCGCGCAATAGAGATCGGCGTAGATGCGCTCGTGCGCGTTGACGTGTTGCCCCACCACGCGCGGCGCGAGCCGCGCGATCACCGCGCTGACCCCCGGCGCGCCGAAGCCCTCGTCGAACTCGCTCCAGCCGACGATGCCGCTGTCCGTGGTCAGCTTGACGTAGTGGTAGTTGCGCCAGCCCGCATCGCAGGAAAGCGTTTCGATCGCCTTTACTTTCATCTTCTCCTCCCCCGGTTGCGTCTGGTGCCGTTGCCGTTATCCCTCGGCACGGCCCAAGCTTACCTGAGCGATAATTAGCGTCAGAGTCCCATGGCACTATCTTAAGCGGCTTATCCTCTCATAAGCTCCTTCCCTCGCGGGCGGAGGAAGGTCGGGATGAGGGGCATGCCTGCCGTGCATTTGCAGGATTCACCACCACCCTGGTCCTGCTACGCTTCAAGTGTTCCCTTGTCCCCGGCAAGCGGGGGAGGGAATTAATCTTCCTTAAGATAGTGCTTAAGATAGTGCCATTGGAGTCAGAGTTGATTTTCACTGATCTACCGCACAAGCGGTATTGCCCACTACCCGATCGCACAGACAGGCAGCGACATAATGAAATCCCGCCCCCAAGCCACATCCAAACTTCTCACCGAAACCGACCGCGCGATCGTTACGGAATGGCGCTTCGCGCCTGGGGCGGAGACGGGATGGCACCGACATGCCCACGACTACGTGGTGGTGGTGCTGACGGCGGGCAAGCTGATGCAGGAGACCGCGAATGGGGAGATCGTGACCGAGCTTGCGATGGGGCAGGCGTACGCACGGAATGTCGGTGTCGAGCACAACGTGGTGAATCCGAACCCGCACGAGTTCGTGTTTGTCGAGGTCGAGCTTAAGTAATTCAACTCGAGCGTGTACTCATCAACACGCCTAAGACGTAGTTCTCACCACCAAGTCCCGAAGAAAATGAGTTCCCTCGCGTTATCGTGGAGTACATTTCCAGGAACACGAAGAAGGGCGGAAGACGCGGCAGGATTTTAGATTAAAGATTCGTGGTGACGGTTGGTTTCAGATATTCGGCAACCGCGAATGCAAAACGGCATACCGATACAGCAAGTCATTCTTGCTTTTCTTCGTGCCACTTCGTGTTCCAAATGGGTTCTCCACGCTAACACGAGGGTATTCGTGACTTCGTGGTGAGAATTACCGGTTGAGCGTCTCATCGGCATCGTCACCCGACGGAGGGCCGATCCTCATGGAACGTCATTTTCCGAGTGAATATCGGTCAAGAGATGAACCAGACGGTATTCACAGGTTTTGAAAATAATGTAAGCCAGCATGCCCAGCACCAGCGTGATCAGCAACTCCACAAACTGCTGCGCCGCGCCGTCGGCAAGCGCCATGAACCC
>JANMYN010000363.1:0-1831 GCA_031382195.1 Betaproteobacteria bacterium | reverse complement strand
GCATGACGTGAACTTCGGGGAAGCCAGGTCGGTGCTCAGTTACCTGAAGCGCTCGCCGTCGAGAGTATCGGACATCATGGAAGAACGGGCCTTGGGGTATCAACTGTTGCTATGGGCCATCCTGCGCGCAAACTCGTCGGGCGCCAATGCGGTCATCCCCGGCCCGGAGCAACTCCAACTGGTCTATTTCCGCCACATCGATGCGGCTAAAGCCATAGCCGAAGACCCGCGAGGCGTGTGCGGATGGAATACGCCGCAAACGGAATCCGAGGTAGCGGAAAAGCTCCGCAGCATCCCGACCCGGTTCAAGGTCGACCCGAAATGCGATGCGCCGCTGCTGCAGCGGTCGGCGAGTGAACTGGTGCGACAGAACAAGGGCCGCATCCAAAAATTCTTTCGGGAACAGTAAGCGCAGAGCCGTCGGAAATCTGCGCCCGTCGCCGGCCGGCGCATAACCCGCACTCAGGCGCGCAAGGTCTTTACGTGCAAGAACCTCGCGCTCAAGAGGCGTTGTCGTAAGGGCAAGTGAAGCGGGTGCGGGCCTGAGTCTTCCACCCTGGGGCCAGATGAACGGCCCTGGCGATCACGGCAACTGTTGCAGCAGCTCGCGCGCCTTGCGAGCCGGATCGCTGTCGGGGTGGCTCGAGACCAATGCCTCCCATGTGCGCTTGGCCGCATCGATATTCGCGAGCGCAAGGTGCGCTTTGCCGATCAGCAACAACGCCTCGGGTGCCTTCTTGTTTTTGGGGTGGCTGGATAGGAGTTGTTCTTCCGCCGTGATCGCAGCCGCATAATCGCGCTGGCGCCACCGCGCGTCGCCCAGCCAGTACAGCGCATCGGGGACGACCATGGCGTCCGGAAACAAGTCGACGATGGCGGCCAGGTGGCGTATCGCGGCCGGGTAGTCGCCTGCTTCGTATTCCTTGATGGCGGCGCCAAACGCTTTTTGTGCGGGATCCTCTTCGATCGCCGGGCTGGCCTCCGACAGCGCCTGGCGTAACACGGAAAGAGAGTTCTCGAGTTCGCGGACCCTGTTTTCGAGCGCTTTGTCCTTCGTCGGTGCATCGCCGGACCGTGTCTTGCGCTCGGTCTCGATGCGGCCGACCCGCGAATCCAGATCGATTGCAATTTTCTTCTGCCGTTCCTGCGACTGCCTGATCGTTTCGAGCACTTCCTCGAGCTGACCACGCAGCCGGGAGACTTCTGATTTCAGCGCCTCGTTCTGGTTGATCATCTCGATAAGAGGATAAGCGCCAATGTTCCGGTCAGCCGGCGGAGGCGCCGTGGTCGACTCGTCGGCGGCGGCGCACGGTGCGGAAAGAATCGCCAGGAACAGCAGCGCGGCCCCGCCAAAATTCCCCGCGCCGCTGTATTTCCCCGCGCCGCTGTGACGGCGGTCCGGTTGGTGCATGGTTGCATCGACCTTCAACCTGTTTTGTTGCTGGCGCAAGGCGGTTCGATTCCGAATCAGGGTTTCAATATGGGATAGACGACATCGGACCGCCGGTTCAAAGCCCAGCTTTCCTCGTTCTGTCCGTACGCAACCGGTCTTTCGGCGCCGAAGCTGACCGCCTCGACCTGCCTGGCCGGCACACCCAGCGCCGTCAGGGCGCGTTGGACCGACTCCGCTCTGCGCTGCCCAAGGGCGACGTTGTAGTGTGCGCGGCCGGCACCCTGCCGGCCGAGTTGCTCAAGCTCTGGCGCGCCGACGGCGCGGGCAACTACCACGTCGAATACGGCTATTCGTGCATGGGCTACGAGATCGCCGGCGCGCTGGGCGTGAAGATGGCGCGCCCGGCGCAAGAGGTCATCGTGATGCTGGGCGACGGCT
>JANMYN010000284.1:0-1810 GCA_031382195.1 Betaproteobacteria bacterium | reverse complement strand
GCCGTTGGTGCGATCCAGCGTGTAGCCGAAACCGTTGCGATCGAAATGCACCAGCGCCTTGGTCATTTTGCCCTTGACCGCAATGTCGGCCAGGATCATTTCGTTGATGCCGTCGAAATCCCATTCGTCGTACGGCGTCATCTGATAGACCCATTTCACTTTGCCGGTATCCACGTCGCGCGCCCAGATCGACATCGACCATTTGTTGTCGCCGGGACGTTGCGCGGGATTCCAGGTGCTGGGGTTGCCGGTGCCGTAGTACATCAGGTTCAACGCCTTGTCATAGCTGTACCAGCCCCAGGTGGTGCCGCCGCCGAGCTTCCACTGGTCTTCCTGCCAGGTGCTGAGCGAGGAATCCGCACCGACCGGCTGCACTTTGCCGTCCTTCCAGGTCGTGGTGGCGTCGGGATCGATCAGCATTTCGTCGTCCGGACCTACGCTGTAGCCCCTCCAGACCATATCGCCAGTGTTGATGTTGTACGCGGAGATATAACCTCGCACGCCCCACTCCCCGCCGGAAATTCCAGTGATCACCTTGTCCTTGAACACGTGCGGCGCGTTGGTGTTCACCGCACCGAGCGAGGGATCGCCGTTCTTAATCGACCAAATGACCTTGCCGGACTTGGCGTTGAGCGCCACCAGCATGCTGTCAGCCTGTTGCAAAAACACCTTGCCCTCGGCGTACGCCAGTCCTCGATTAACCGTATCGCAGCACATCTGCGGAATGACCGCCGGGTCCTGCTTCGGCTCGAATTTCCATTTGATGGTCTGCGTGTTCAGGTCAATCGCAAACACCTTGTTCGGAAATGCCGAGTGCAGGTACATCATGTCGCCGATCACGAGCGGCGAGCCTTCGTGACCGCGCAGAACGCCGGTCGAGAAGGTCCACGCCACTTGCATTTTGCCAACGTTTTTGGTGTTGATCTGATTGAGCTTGCTGTAGCGCTGGTTGTACATGTCGCCAGCCTGCATCGCCCAGTTTGCCGGATTGGCAATGTTCTTTTCAACGTCGGAATTGGCCCGCGCGATCCCCATCGCGACAACCAGCGCCAACGGCACTGCCAGGTAACAGAATTTAACTCTCATCTCTCCTCCTGCTTATAGTGTTTGAATTTGACGTGGAACGAGAAGTTCACATTGCCCCACGGCCAACCACGTGCTACCTATCGCGCCGTAACGGCATACACATTTCAGGCACACGCATTGCGCGAGGAAATCACACCGAACGTGTGCAGCTATAACAGCACAGTGCATTTACAGGGTCAATGATTTTCCTGAATGAAGACCGCACCTTCGGCGCCGAGATTTCCTAAGGTGTTTCACTTCTGAACAACTGTCTCAGGATGGATCAATCAAGCGTTGGTCCATTCGGTCAAGGCGGCGAAGACGCACATTAACTGAAATAGCTGCGGCCCGATGCGCCAATCGCTGCGTTCAGACGCCGCGCTCGCCCTGCGCCTTGCAAGGCTGGACGCCGGTTTGCCTGAGCTTGCGGTAAAGCGTCGTGCGGCTTACACCAAGCTGACGCGCGGCCGCCGATATGTTGCCGTGGTTGTGGCGTATTGTTTCCTGGATAGCGTTCAATTCTATGTTCTCGAGGCTGTCAATTGTGATCGCATATGCGGCCGACGGTCCCGTGCCCTGTTGCATCTGCGCCAGAAAATCCTCAGGAAGGTGCCGACGCTCGATCATCTCGGACTCACCCGCCATCGCAATCGCGGTTCGAATCACGGAGTGCATCTGCCGAACGTTGCCCGGCCACGGATGGTGCACGAATATCTGCAACACGTCCTCCGAAACGTCGATACGC
>JANMYN010000238.1:0-3669 GCA_031382195.1 Betaproteobacteria bacterium | reverse complement strand
GGGCGATGTCGGGACGTTTGCTGCCGATGGTTATGTTTCCATCGTCGGACGCGCAAAGGATCTGATCATCAGCGGCGGCTACAACGTCTACCCGAAGGAAATTGAACTGGCGCTCGACGCGTTGCCGGGCGTCATGGAGTCGGCCGTCATCGGTATTCCCCATCCCGATTTTGGTGAGGCCGTCACTGCGATAGTCGTTGCCCGGAACGATGCAAGGCTCGACCCGGCCGCGCTCATTGCGGAATTGAAAAAAAACTTTGCCAACTACAAAGTGCCGAAGCGGATAGTCCTGGTGGACGATCTTCCACGCAATGCCATGGGCAAGGTGCAGAAAGCTTTATTGCGCGAGCGATTCGCAAATTGAACCATTCGGCTTTTAGTAGTGGATGACCCGGCGCTATCGCTCGAGGTGATGCACCCGTTGCGCACATCACACTGACCCTCATGCATTCTGTCGATGTCGATGCGCGTTTGAATTCGCAGGCGCTCGGCCAGCGACCGCACGGCCCATAACAACGTATGCCGGCCGGTTTGAATTGCTTCGGTCAAAACAGCGACCACAGCATTCTGGTCGCGAGAATGAACAGAATAACCGCGAAAATTTTCTTCAGTCTTGTCACCGGTATCGTATGGGCCATCCTGGCGCCGCGCGGTACTGTGATAAAAGTACCGATCACGATGCCCACCAGAGCCGGCAGATAGACATAGCCGATGCTGAGCGCTGGAAGGTGATCCTTGCCGAGCCCGGTGACGACGTAGCCGATACTTCCGGCAACGGCGATCGGCAGGCCGAGCGCTGCGGAAGTCCCGATTACCTGGCGCATCGGCACGTTGCAAAGGCTCATCAACGGAATGGTCATGACGCCGCCGCCAACGCCGACCAGGCTGGAAAGAATGCCGACAACTATCCCGGTCAGTGTCATCCCTGGTCGACCGGGTAGCGCACGCGTCGGCTTCGGCTTCACGTTGGCGAACATCTGCACCGCCGAGCAGTACACGAAGATGACGAAAAAAATGGCGAGATACTTCGACTTGAACTGATCGGCAACCACCGTGCCGAGCAAAGTACCGACGACCAAACCCGGGATTGCGGTACGCACAATATCCCATCGCACGGCACCGTGCTTGTGGTGAGCCCGCAAGCTGGAAATGGATGTGAAGACAATGCTGGCGATGGAAGTGCCGAGCGCCAAGTGCAGCAAGCGATCCGGTGGAAATCCCTGCAGGGTAAACATATACACCATCAGGGTGACCAGAATCAGTCCGCCGCCGATGCCCAGCAGGCCGGCAAAGAAGCCGACAAACAAGCCCATCAACAGGTAAATGATCCACCATTGCATGAGGGAGGGTCGTCTATAACAGCTTCATGATGAATTCCCCTTCCCGGGGATCCACCGGCGTGATCGACAGGCGGTTACCGCGCTGGAGTACGCGCATCGATGCAAGCTGCGGATGCGAGCGCAGTTCCGCAAGCCCGAGCACGCGGGTTTTCTTGACCAGCGTTACGTCGACGTTGAACCAGCGCGGATTTTCCCGCGAAGATTTGGGATCGAAGTATTCGCTCTTGCGATCAAACTGGGTTTCGTCCGGATAAGCGAGCTTCGAAACCTTCGCGATGCCGGCGATGCCCGGCTCCGGGCAACTCGAGTGGTAGAAGAAAACGCGGTCGCCGACCATCATCTGGTCGCGCATAAAGTTGCGCGCCTGGTAATTGCGCACGCCCCACCAGGCGGCGGTCTTACCCGGTGCTTGGGCGAGATTATCGATGCCGAAGACACCAGGTTCGGATTTCATTAACCAGTTATTCATCATTTTGTTGCGCAAAAAAAAGAGTTCCGGAACCCCGGAACCCTATCGGACCGCCAGACATTAAAAATAAATGCGCTTAAAGTTATTTTGATCCGCTTACTGCCTGGTAAGAGGAGCCCCCCGCGATTTCCGTCAAGCCGGCATCTTGAACCTAGGGTTCAAGGCGGTCGCTTTCCGAGCACATCAGGCGCTTCCCGGTGGGACGCGCACAACAGCGCTACTTTAGGCAGCAACCAAGGTGATTAACATTGGTTCAAAGAATTACAGCCTGACGAACACCGCAGGGGACATTGACTTTGCGTCAGAACAACTCATCCTGACCGTTCAGGGCCTGGTCGATGACTGCCTGCATGCTGAAGATTCTACGCTTAAACTCACCGACATCAAATCCACCTTCCATGCGGGTGGACAGATATTCGTGGGTAATGTTCAGCGCAGCCATGATCGCGATGCGTTCGACGCCGATGACTTTCCCGGCGTCCCGGATTTCACGCATCCGGTCGCTCAGATATTCAACAGCCTTAAGCAGTTCTTTTTGTTCGTCCTGAGAGCAGGCGATGCGAAATTCGCGCCCCATGATGCTTACATCGAGGCCGTTCTTGGTCTGGGTAGTCATTCGACGCCATCCGGAATTTGGGCCAGCATGGCTTCAAGGCGGGTCTTGGCTGTATTGACCTTCTCGGAAAGGAGCTTGTTCTCGCTTTGAACCGAAGCCAGATCCTGCCGCAGTTGGGAATTGTCCTTGCGGAGTTTCTGCGTCAGGTGAACGAGTTGGCTGATCCTGTCGTCAAGGGCGGTAAGCTCGGCTTCCATGAGCACACTATAGTTATGAAAAGCGTGACAAGTCAACTGCTAACGGATTTTTTTGAATGTGCTTTGGCATATGCAATAAAGCTTTCGGCAGCCAGCCTCGGCACGACCAGGGAGCCGGCGGATTTAGTCATCCGGACGACCTCGAAAGCCACGGTGGCCCGCCGATAAGTTAGAATCCCCGCACGTTCTCGGGTGCCCCGACCGATGTTCTTTGGCGGGGTCAAACGGGAAACAGGTGCGTGTCCGCCAGGTTCTGTTTTTAGACGGCGCAATTCCTGTGCTGCCCCTGCAACGGTAAGCGACTGTTGGGGCGTGTCACGATGCCACTGTGAAAGCCGGCCGCAATATCGGCGGCTTTTATGGGAAGGCGACACGCTCGAAGCGCAAGCCCGGATACCGGCCCATTGGACGCGAACGGAGATTCCGCGCGGGGCGGGCATCCGGTGTCGGCATCCCCTTCACCAGCCTTTGGTCTCGCGGAACTCCTTTTCTGTAATTTGCGCATGCGGCGGGCTTGCGCATAAAGGGGGCGGTAATGAACAAAAGGCAGACTTACATCCTGTTAGCCAGCTTGCTCGTCGACGTGAGCGCTCACGCGCAAAGAACCCCAGAAATCGTGGCCGATGAAGTCGTTGTAACGGCCTCGCGCTTCAAAGAGAAACCCGGCGATCAACCGATCGGAGTAACCGTTATTACGGGTGAAGACATTCGCGGCAGTGGCGAGACTTCGCTGCCCCGTTTTCTTGCCCGCCTGCCTGGCGTTTTCGTGCGCGACAACAGCGGCAGCCCGGACATGCAAGTGGACTTGCGCGGTTTCGGTGTTACCGGCGATCAAAACACGCTGGTCCTTCTCGATGGCCGACGTTTCAGCGAGTACGAACTTACCACCGCGCGATGGACCTCCATTCCGGTCGAATCCATTGACCGCATAGAGATCGTCCGCGGGAGCGGCGCCGTGCTCTATGGCGGTGGTGCCACCGGGGGCGTGATCAACGTCATTACAAAGGGAGCGCAAGGTGGCGCCAGATCGTTCAACGCATACGCTGG
>JANMYN010000204.1:0-1580 GCA_031382195.1 Betaproteobacteria bacterium | reverse complement strand
ATCCGGCTTGGCGTGCCGGTGGCGCAGACCGGCCGCGCGTTGTATCCGAGCGGCGAACGACACCTGCGTCGTTACGAAATCCTGGAACGCATCTATCCGCAGGCCCTCCTTCTGGAAACAGTGCGGATTGCCGAACGCTGCGATTTTTCGCTCGAGGAATTGCGTTATGAATATCCGCAAGAAATCGTGCCTGAGGGAGAAACACCGGCGCGGTATCTGCGCCGGCTCACCGAAGAAGGGTTGCGCAAACGCTACGCGCCAGCAGGGACGAGTGAAAACCGGCAAACCCAATGCAGATACCCTACGTGCGTAGCACGTCGGAGTACCCTTTCAGGCGCAGAGAACGCACAGGCCGCAGAGAAAAACGGGAGCGGGTGTAAAAGCCAGTTATCGATCGCGACAGTCCCGCCTTTACTTTCACCTTTAACCTTTGACCTTTCACCTGCTTTACCTCCAGCACCCAGCACTTGTTTTTCTCCCCTCTCTCCTCTCGACCAGTCGGCCATACCCGATCGGGTACGCCGCCAGGCCGAGCACGAACTGGCGCTGATCGCCGAACTGGGCTACGAAGCTTTCTTCCTCACCGTTTACGATGTCGTGCGCTATGCGCGGGAACGCAAGATTCTCTGCCAGGGCCGCGGCTCGGCCGCCAACTCGGTGGTCTGCTTTGCGCTCGGGATCACCGAGGTGGATCCGAGTCACACCAATATGCTGTTCGAGCGCTTCATCTCGAAAGAGAGAAACGAGCCGCCGGACATCGATGTGGATTTCGAGCATGACCGCCGCGAAGAAGTCATCCAGCATATCTACAAAAAATATGGCAGGGACCGCGCCGCGTTGGCCGCAACGGTGGTCAGTTATCGTACGCGCAGCGCCTTCCGCGATATCGGCAAGGCGCTCGGACTGGATGCCGTGCAACTGGACCGCATCTCCAGCAGTTTCGTGTGGTGGGATCGCCCTGACGAAAGGGCAACCAGGCTGCGCGAAGCGGGTTTCGATCCGCAATCTCCCGTGATTCGCAAGCTGATCGTCCTGACCAATGCGCTGACGGGGTTTCCGCGGCACCTGTCGCAGCATGTCGGCGGTTTTGTCATTTCGCGCGGCCCGCTGTCGCAACTGGTGCCGATCGAGAATGCGGCCATGTCCGAACGCACGAACATTCAGTGGGACAAGGACGATCTCGATGAACTCGGCTTGCTGAAAGTCGACGTGCTGGCGCTGGGCATGCTATCTGCAATCCGCCGCGCACTCGACATGGTGAACCGGCGGCGCGGCACCGAGTTGTCCATGGCGGACATCCTGGCGACGGAATCCGGCCCGGAAGGCGTGCCGGTATACGACATGCTTTGCAAGGCGGACAGCATCGGCGTGTTCCAGATCGAATCGCGCGCGCAGATGTCGATGCTGCCGCGGCTCAAACCCCGATGCTATTACGACCTGGTGATCGAAGTTGCGATCGTGCGCCCCGGGCCGATCCAGGGCGGCATGGTGCATCCTTACATGAATAACCGCAAAAAAAAGCCCGAAGACAACAAGCACTCCTCCCCGGCACAGCGCAAAGTACTGGAGCGCACGCTCGG
>JANMYN010000180.1:0-2633 GCA_031382195.1 Betaproteobacteria bacterium | reverse complement strand
GATCTGCGGCGCGCCTGCTTGATTGAGGCGCAGGGATTTCGCGTTCTGCGCTTCTGGGACAACGAGGTATTTGTGGAAACGCAGGCAGTGTTGGAGCACATTGTGCGAGCGCTGGAAACGAGTTCCCCCCATCCTAACCTTCCCCCGCAAGCGGGGGAAGGAACCGAATGCCCTCCTCCGCGCGCGGGGGACAAGGGCACACTTGGAGCACAGCAGGGTCAGGGTGGGGGACGCCGCAAACCGGGCAAACGTTTGAGCTGATTCATCATGCACACACCTCCTCGAATCCTGATCGTCGACGACAATCCGAACAACGTCGAGATCCTGCGCATGCGTCTGGAGGCGCACGGCTACGAGGTGAAGACGGCGGCGGATGGAGAAGAGGGCCTGGCAGCGGTCCGCGACCAACTCCCGGACCTGATCCTGCTCGACATCATGATGCCCAAGGTCGACGGGCTCGAGGTCTGCCGCCGGTTGCGTGCCGACGCATCGTTGCCTTTCATCCCGATCATCCTGGTCACCGCGAAATCCGACCCGAAAGACGTCGTGGCGGCACTGGAGGCGGGAGGCGATGAGTTTCTGACCAAACCCGTGGACCATGGAGCCCTGGTGGCGCGCGTGAAGTCGATGCTGCGCATCAAGGCGCTGCAGGATACGGTGCAGGGGCAAGCTGTGCAGCTTCAGGAGTGGAACCAGAAGCTGGAGCAGCGCGTGGCGGACCAGGTGGCGCAGCTCGACAATCTGGGCCGGCTCAAACGCTTCTTCTCCCCGCAGCTTGCCGAGCTGATCCTGGCCGGCGGCGCGGATGATCCGCTGAAGAGCCACCGCCGCGAGGTCACCGTCGTGTTTCTCGACCTGCGCGGTTTCACCGCGTTTGCGGAGACCAACGAGCCCGAAGAAATCATGGGCGTGCTGCGCGAGTACCACGCGGCGATGGGGCAGGTGATCCTCGCCCACGAAGGCACGCTCGAGCGATTCGCCGGCGACGGTATGATGGTTTTTTTCAACGACCCGGTGCCGGTGCCCGATCCGGCCGCGCGCGCCGTGCGCATGGTGCTGGAAATGCGCGAGCGGCTTTCCGAGCTGACGGCGAAGTGGCATAAGCGCGGCTTCGACCTCGGCTTCGGCGCCGGCATCGCGCAGGGCTTCGCGACCATCGGCGCGGTCGGGTTCGAGGGCAGGTGGGACTATGGCGCGATCGGAACGGTCACCAATCTTGCCGCACGCTTGTGCAGCGAGGCCAAACCCGGGCAGATTCTGATCTCGCGCAAAGCAGCCACGGCCGTCGAGGATTTCGTCGCAATGGAATCTGTCGGTGAGCTCCAGCTCAAAGGTTTTCTGAAGCCGGTATCCGCGTACAACCTGGTCAAGCTGATCAATTAATTTTCAGTCGCTGCCGGTGTCCGCGTCACTGCGCCGGCGCACGGCGCCCTGTGGATCACGCAGCCCAGCCGGTCGGGGCGGCTCAACGAGCAGCGTCCTTCAATCGAAGAACATTGAACGTCGCGACGGGTTTGGAAAATCCCTTCAGGGTGATCTCGCCGACCGGCTCGGCATCGACCAAACCTTCCACGGTCGCCAATATGCGACGGGATACGAGAATCTGTCCGGGCTTGGCCTCCGCGCACAGGCGCGCCGCGAGATTGGTCACATTGCCGATGGCTCCATAGTCCCAGCGACCTTCGAAGCCGATGGCCCCGATGGTTGCGTAGCCTTGCGCAACACCGATCCCGAATCCCAAGTCGTAACCCAGTTTGCGCCACTTTGCCAGCAGAACGGCCGCTTTCTCCTGCATCGCGACCGCCATGTGCAGAGCCCGCTCCGCGGGATTGGCCACCACGACAGGGTCGTTGAAAAAAATCATGATGCCGTCGCCGGTGAATCTTTCCAGCGTGCCTTCGTGGGAGAGAATCAGCGCGCCCATCGCCGCGTGGTACTCGCGCAGCACATTCATGACTTCCTCCGGATCGGCCCCTTCCGAAAACGACGTGAAGCCCCGCAGATCAAGGAATACGACCGCGATTTCCCGCCGGTGGGTTTTGAGCGGATCATCGGCGCCGCCCGACACGATCAAGTCCGCCAGTTGCGGAGAGAAGAAGCGTTTGAGCCGTCCAAGCCGGTCGAGTTGCCCGACCTGCTCAAGCACGCGCTCTTCCAGCGTGCGGTTCAGTTCGCCGAGCTGCGCCTTTTGTTCCTGGACTGTGTCGTACAGTTGTTTGATCCGCAGAAGCGAGCGGACTCGCGCGAGCAGTTCCGGCTGGTTGATGGGTTTGCTCAGAAAATCATCTGCTCCCGCTTCCAGGCCTTTGACTCTTTCCTCGGCGGGGTCGAGCGCCGTGATCATCACGACGGGGAGGACCCCGGTTGCAGGGTTCTCGCGGATTTTCTTGCAGACTTCGTAGCCGCTCATGTTCGGCATGATGACGTCGAGCAGCACGAGATCGGGCCGCTCGCTGCCGATTTTTTCGAGGGCTTCGGCCCCGGACGCGGCAGTGACGACCTCGTAGCCCCTGGCGTTTAGAAGAGCAACCAACAGCCTCAGATTGTGCGGCTGGTCGTCGACCGCCAGGATGCGGGCTTTCGCAGTCATTTCCGCACGGGCGATTCGGTGGCCTGGTCGAGCACGCGGCGCA
>JANMYN010000178.1:0-2974 GCA_031382195.1 Betaproteobacteria bacterium | reverse complement strand
GCCGGGCCGAACAGGGTGGCCGCGCGGTTCTTGCCCACCCAGTAGGCCGCCGCCGTATGCCCGCCGTCCAGCACACCCTTGTGTATCGCGTCGAGCACTTCGAAAGGCGGCACCACTGCGCCGGGCGGCAGCATTTCGATCAGCAGACGTCCGCCGCTCAACGCCTTGACGCGTTCGGCAAAATATTTGGAACTTTCGAAGAACAGACTCGAGGCCGGGAATACCGATTCGAACCGCAGCTTGGTCACCGTCTGCGCGGATGCGGTCGCGGCAACAAGCGCCAATGCACAAGCCAAAGCCAGAATTCGCGTGAGCTTCATGACTTCCTCCCTTGATTATTGTCGTTGTCCGGCTCGCCGTTCCGGGCGGGAACGGCATAGACGGCAGCAAACCTAGGACTGCAGGATAACGCCCTTGCCCGACGTCTGCTTGTCAAAAAGTTGATAGGCTTCCTCGGCCTGGTCCAGTTTCCAGCGGTGCGTGAAGAGGCGATCGACGTCGATTCCGCGATCTGCGATGTAGCGAGCGCAGTCGGCTTGACCGACGGTCAAGGTCCACGACCTGATCAGCGTGACCTGCCTGCGAAGCAGGTCGTTGCTCACGTCCCGCGTGACGGTATCGCCCGCGCCGACAAAGCACGCCTTGCCCCAGGTTCGTACGCAGCGCACGGCTTGCGCTCGTGCCGCAGGGGAGGACGAAGCGTTGAGCGAGAGATGGGCGCCGAGACCGTGAGTCAGATCTTTTATCGCCTGCACGACGTTTTCCGTGGTCTTGGGATTGATCAGAACGTCTGCGCCGAATGACAACTCATCGGGAAGCGGGACCAGAGTGCGCGCCGGACACTTCATGTATCTCGCATGGGCACCGTGACCGGTTGCGCCGTAGACTTCGGCGACGCCCCCGATGCAGAGCTGCGTCCAGCCCGTCGAGCAATGCGGACACACACCGCAGCGCAGGTTGTGATGCTGCATCACGCGCATGCCGACCCGGGTCTGGTCTTCGGGAACGCCGAATCCAACTGCCGCCACCACCCCGCAGGGCGCAT
Source organism: Betaproteobacteria bacterium (assembly GCA_031382195.1). GTDB lineage: Bacteria > Pseudomonadota > Gammaproteobacteria > Burkholderiales > JACQAP01 > JACQAP01. The sequence goes on along the minus strand of JANMYN010000178.1, from coordinate 1,929 downwards.
GTCCGGCGATCACGGGACCGCCGCTAGTCTTAAAGCCCAGAGACGCTGCACCGCCGGAGGCGCGATAGTGCTTCAGGTCGCTGCCGCACATGCCGGAAGCCTTGATCTCCAGTACCACCTCGCCTGGACCTGGCGTCGGGTCGGGAAACTCCAGAAACTCCAGCTTACGGTCGCCAGGGAAAATCACAGCTTTCATTTTTCGTTCCTTGCAATGAAATCAAAGAATCCGCTCGCCGAATTTCGCCACGGCGGCCTCGGACAGCGTCAGACCCAACCCCGGGGCTTCGTTAAGCGTGAGCCAACCGTTGGCGATCCGCGGCGGGTTCTCAAACAATTCGGCCTGCAAGGGATCGCGCTCGGGATCGGTAAAGGATTCGACGATGCAGCCGTTCGATGTCTTCGGCAAGTCCGGCGCCGCCGGCTTTGGCCTTGAAGCCGGTATGCCCCTGGACTTTCAGCATTTCGATCTCGTCGCGCAGTTCGGCCAAATCCTTTCCTTCGCGGTAATAAGCGCAGGTGACATAGCAGGGCACCTCATTGCGGTAGCCACCGAACAGCCGGTACAAAGGCAGCCCCGCGACTTTGCCGACGATGTCCCAGGCAGCGATGTCGACAGCGGCGGAGATGCGCACCAGCGCTTCGCGCGACCAGCCTTTCTCGTGGGCAAGCCGCTGCGAGGTCAGCGCGAACAATTTCTGGTACAGGCGCTCGGGGGCCAGCGGATCGGAACCGATAATCAGCTCGCCGATACCGCTGCGAAAGACATAGATGCAGCGCGTCATGACCGGAGCACAACAATACCGCAATCGAGGCAAGCGCGCAGGTCACTAACCGCCCCACCTCGTTGCTCCAGCGATTCACGTCCGCCGAGGAAGTCGCGAACCTCGCTGTCTACCTGTGCAGCCCGCTTTCCTGCGCCACGAATGGTGCCGCCATGCGCGCGGACGGCGGCGTGGTCAACCAGATCATGTAGGATGCCGCGCAAGGCCAAATCGAATTGACGGGAAGGAACGCCATGGGACCAATGCGCATCGCGACGCTGGCTATTGCCATGACAGCCATCTGTTCGGCTGCGGTTGTGCAGGCGCAAGCGCTGCCGACTGCCCAGCCGGAGTCGGTCGGCATGTCGGCACAGCGGCTCGGCCGCATCAGCGAAGTGTTCAGGCAGCAGATCGACAAAGGCAACTTGCCCGGCGTGGTCGTCATGGTCGCCCGCAAAGGCCGGCTGGTTTACGCCGACACGATCGGCTTCCAGAACAAGCAAGCGGGCCTGCCGCTGTCGAAGGACGCGATTTTCCGCATCTACTCCATGACCAAGCCACTGGTGTCGGTAGCGGCGATGATGCTGGTCGAGGACGGCAAGATGCAGTTGAACGACGCCGTATCGAAGTTCCTGCCCGGCGTTAAAGACTTGCAGGTCAGCGTCGCCAAGGTGGATGCGGAATTTGCCCGGACGACCTATGCGCTGATTCCGGCAGAGCGCGAAATAACCGTGCAAGACCTGCTGCGGCACACCTCGGGTCTGGCCTATTCCAGCCTCACGCAGAATGCGGCGGTCAAGGAAGCTTATGCAAAGGGCGGCATCGACGAGGACGTCAGAGGGTTGTCGCCCGCCGAGGAAGTCGAGCGGTTCGCCAAAGTGCCACTCGCCCACCAGCCGGGTACGGTTTGGGAATACAGCCTTGCGACCGACATGCTGGGCCGCGTCGTCGAGGCCGCATCGGGCAAGCGCCTTGCTGATTTTCTCGACGAGCGTCTGTTCAAGCCGCTCGGCATGAACGACACCGCGTTTTTTGTCGCGAAGGACAAGCTCGGGCGCCTCGCCGAAGCCTTGCCGGTCGATGCCGCCACCGGCAAACCGATCAAGCTCTATGACGTGACGGCGGTGCCGAACAACGACTCCGGTGGCGCAGGCGGCGTGTCGACTGC
>JANMYN010000132.1:0-6157 GCA_031382195.1 Betaproteobacteria bacterium | reverse complement strand
GCTGCCGGTCTCGATGAGCATGCCGAAAAGTGCCGGGGCGATGAAGCCGCCCATGCCCGTTCCCACGGCGTAAAAGATGGAAATGGACAGCGCCCGCATCTCGAGCGGAAACACCTCGCTCACCGTCAGATAGGCGGAACTCGCGGCCGCCGAAGCGAAGAAAAACACAACTGACCAACACAGTGTCTGCGTGGTTGCATCGAGCCACCCCTGCATGAAGCCATAGCCGGTCGCGAGCAGCCCGGTGCCGGACAAGGCATAGGTGAGCGCGATCATTCTGCGCCGGCCAATGCGGTCGAACAGCGGCCCCAGAATCAGCGGACCAAGGAAGTTCGCAATGGCGAACGGGAAGATATAAAGACCGAACTGCGAATCGGGGACGCCTTGAAATCTGGTAAGAACCAGCGCGTATGTGAAGAAGATCGCGTTATAGAAGAATGCCTGCGAAATCATCAATGCCAATCCGAGCAGCGTTCGCCTTGGATAGCGGCGCAACAGCACGTGCGCGATTTCACTCATGGTGGGCTGTGCCCTCACGGTGATAGAGAGCACGGAAGCGGAAGGATCGAGGGGGCCTCGCTGGCGCGCCACGATGGCCTCGATGCCAGCCACTTCGCGTTCGGCCTCGCCGTGGCGACCGTGCACAAGCATCCATCTCGGGCTTTCCGGCACGTCCCGGCGTACCAGGAGAAATGTCTTGTGGCGAGTTGTCCGCCGCGGTGACTAGCGAAAGGCCGGCGATTGCAACGGGCGCAAGCGGTATCTTCCAGGTACTGGCTGTCGCCCCGCCTGTGTTTACGCCAGGCGTTCGGTAAGGCTCACGCCACCTTTGCAACTTTCATCGCCGTGGGATCGCGTTGCAAAACTTCGCGTATTTCGGTGAGCTCCTCGACTTGCTTGCCCAACTGCAGCTGCTGCTGCTCAAGCTGTCGAACGCGCTCCTGCAGCGTGTTGATATCGCCGGCAACTTTGCGAAGGTTTTCGACCTTGGATTCGAGCAGTTTCTGGTGTTCCTTGAGCTGCATTGACAACGGCATTAATGCGGAATTGACCCAGGCATTGAGCTCGACCCGAAGCTGGGTGAATAATTCGCGCGCTTGCGACACCAATCCGTTGTAGAAGCGTCGCACGAGAAAGTGTTTTTCAGTCATTACATTGACCGGATCCCTGCAGAAACGCTCGGTGCTCTGATGCAAGGAGTGCATGCGCTGGATGTGGCGTTCGAGGTTCAGAACCGGCGGCGTCATCCTGGGAAAACCATACATCTTGTGAAATTCTGTGTAGACACCGTCGACGTAGTTGCGCGTCTCGCCCGCGAATTGAAGTATCTTTTCCGCCTGCCGCGAAAACGTATCGAAGAGCGCCTGCATGCTGCCCATCAGCCCCGCCGTGGTCCAGCTGCCCTCGATTGCCTTCAGGCTGCGATTCATCAAGTCGTCGAGGCGATCGTCCGCGAGTGTGCCGATCAGCGCGTTGCCCTGTTTCAGAACGATCGCGTAAGAGCGCTTGAAGCTCTCCATATGCTTCAGGTAGCTGGCCTTGTCCTGCTCCAGCCGGGCGAGCAGTATTTTTGCAAGTTCGCGATTCTTCCCGGAGAGTTTCGACATCTCCTGCACCTCGCCACGGGTACTGGCCAGCTGTGCGGTTACGCTTTGCAGGGACGTTTCGAGCATGTTGCCGATTTCCCTGGAGACGGCGGCGCGCAGGATTTGTTGTTTTGACGGAATGACCTCCTCGGCCAGCAGGCGCTCCAGGGTCTCGATCCGGCTTCTTGCGAGCAAGGTTGCGTCGCCGCGAATGCGTGCAATCAGGCCTTTCTGCGCGGAAAGCGCGATAACGTGATCACGCGGCAAACCGAGAATTCTCGCCGTCTCGACGAGCTGGCGTTCGACACCGATTTCGATCTGCGCATCGGATTTCAGATCGTCCCACATCAGATCCATCTTGTTCAGCACGGCGATGCGGCGAGTAACGTAGCTCTGCACGTATTTTTGCCAGACATCGAGATCGGACTTGGTAACCCCTGTATCCATTGCCAGCAGGAACAATACGGCGTGCGCGCTCGGAATCATGGACAAGGTCAGTTCGGGCTCGGTGCCGAGCGCGTTCAGCCCTGGCGTATCGAGGATGACCAATCCCTTCTTGAGCAGCGGATGGGGATAGTTGACGAGCGCGTGGCGCCAGCACGGAATTTCGACTTTGCCGCCATGCTTCACCACCACCGTCGTCGTCACGAAATCGGCCTCGTCGAGCAACCCGAGCAGGCCAGCCTCCTCCACCGTGACCGATTTCACCTGGGCCAGACTGGACATCGCCGAGGTCATTTCCTCGTGGGAGGCCAGATTGAGCTTGATCTTCACCCATTCGACGGGTTTATGCTTGAGTGCGGCAATGCTTTCGTCACCTTTACGCGTCTCGATCGGCAGCAGTTTGACGTAAGGCTCTTCGCTGCCATCGTAGAAGATTTCGGTCGGGCACATGGTCGTGCGACCGACATCGGACGGCAACAGCCGTTGCTTGAAATCGGAAAAGAACATCGCGTTGATCAATTCGGTCTTGCCGCGGGAGAATTCCGCGAGAAAGGCAAGGATCATGCGATCGTTGCGCAGGCTTTCGACCAGATCGTAAATGCGCAGGCTGCGCTGGATGTCTGCGTGGCCGTGGTTTTCCAGCCAATCCTGATAGGCCTGGATGCAGTCACGCAATTCGTCGCGCCACTGCTGATATGCGGATACCTGGTTCTCGAGATCGCTGGTCATGAGTGCAGAAGTTCTTTCACCCGGGCCAGGAGCAAGGCTGCCTGGCCGTAGATTTCGACGGTCTTGATGCGCCCGTGACTGCCACGGCGAATCATAACCCGCCTGCCGGACAGATCAAACTTGTCGCGATCCGGATCGCAGCGATACCAGGGCTCAAGCATGCAGGTTCATCAAAGCATGCGCGTGACCGCCTGTTCCAGGGAAGTCACCGGCCACATCAGCAATATCTGGCAAATGACCAGCACGAACAACGGAGAAATATCCACGCCACCGATGGGTGGGATGCGCTGCTGGAAAACTCCGAGGAACGGCCGTGTCAGGCTCGCGAGAACGTATGTCGCCGGACCGCGGGGGGCGACGAAAGACAGGATCGCCTGCGCGAATACGGCGACCATGAGTATGTAGAGAAACAGCTTCAGCAGGTTCAGCGCAGAGAGCAGCATCAATCCGATCGCGGCAGTGCCAACGCCGGGTCCCACCTGATAACCTTTCAACGCAAGTACACCACTGATCAGCACTAACTCCATCAGCCACGCCAGCAGCAATGTGGACATGTCGTAACCCCACAGGCCAGGAATCACGCGCCGTGCCGGCCGCACGATGAAATCGGTCAACGCCGCCAGAAACTGCGATAGCGGATTGCGCGCCGGCGCGCGCACCGCCTGCAGATAGAACCGTAGCAGCAGCGCGAGCGAAAACAAGCCAAGGAAAGTCTCGAGCAGGAAAATAAACGCCTGATTCATTTCTTTCGCCGCCTACTCTTTGCCGAATTCGTCGCCGAGTTCCCGCGAGCGCCGGGCCGCAGCATGCGCTGCATGCACAATCTTGCGCTTGATATCGTCTGCTTCCATGATTTTTAGGGCCGCTTCCGTAGTCCCCGCTTTTGAGGTTACGCGCGCGCGCAGTATGGCCGCAGGTTCGTCGCTGGCTGCGGCAAGTCTGGCAGCGCCGACAAAGGTCTGCACGGCCAATTCGTGTGCCTGCCGGTCATTCAAACCCAGATCGGCTGCCGCCTGTTCGAGGGCCTCGATAAAGTAGAAAACATAAGCCGGTCCGCTTCCCGAGATGGCCGTGACCACGTCGATGTCCGACTCGTCGCGCACCCAGACCACACCGCCGACCGCGCCGAGGATGCTTTGCGCACTGTCCCTGTCGGCCTGGTTGACGGTTCCAGCCGCAAACATTCCCGACACACCCAGCCGGATCAGCGCAGGCATATTCGGCATCACGCGCACAATGCGGTCATGACCGCCGAGCCAGCGCGCCAGATCCGCCGTGCGGATGCCGGCGGCAATGCTGATGATCAGTTGACCACGTAGTCTGGCACTCATTTCTTTCGCAACCGCGGACATCTGCTGCGGTTTCACCGCCAGCAGCACGGCGTCTTCGACAATTTCGCCGTCGAGCCCTAGGTCGGTCCTGATGGCGAATTGTTGCTGCAAGCGCTCCCGCGCCTCCTCCGATACGTCAATGACGCGCAGGTCCCCGGGCTTGAATCCCTGCTGCAACATGCCACCGATCAATGCGGTGGCCATATTGCCGCCACCTATGAAAAGTATGCGCATGATTTCTGGTCGAAGCAGATTCGCCGCTTGGGAGAATGCGGGCGGTGCGGACGCCGTCCGCACCGCGATAAAAACCTGTTACTTGGATTCCGCCAATTTCTTGGCGTTCTGCAACCCTGCCTGGTACGCACCGATGATCGCCTTTTTCACGCCGGCATCGTTCTGGCCGGCCGGGGGATTATCGGCGACCTTGCGCTTGAACTTGCCCTTCCAGACCAGCACGGAGGTGCCCTTCGTCTTACCCGACTTGACCAGGATGGTCGACGAATAATCTACGACCGGCAAGGGGGAATCGCTGATGATCCGATAGCTGTACTTTCTCTTTTTATCGCTGAATCCATCCAGCTCCTCGTCGAACTTGCTGCCATCGGTCATGGTAAGCGTACGCACGGCACCGAGCTTGTTGTTCTCACCGGACTTGATCTCGGCATTCGAGAAAGCCGGATGCCATTTGTGCAGCCCGTTCCAGTCCTTGACCAGACTCCAGACTTTGGCCGGCGAAGCATTGATCCCGACGCTTTCGTTTACACCCAGATAGCCGGGCTTTGCCGCCAATGCCATTCCTGGCAACGCCAGCAGCAGACTGCCGACTATGATCCAGTTCCTTCTGCTCATTCCATTTCTCCCATGTTCTTCAGTGGTAAGTAAGACCGCACGTGCCGGCCGCCATCGCCGGCGCCGGATCGGCCAGTATAGGTGCGGGCCGCCATCGCCGGCAAATCGCCACCTAGCCTGGATAGGGCGGGCGCTCTCCGAAAATCGCGCGGCCGACGCGAACCAGGGTCGCCCCTTCGGCGATGGCAGCTTCCAGATCATCGGACATGCCCATCGACAAGGTATCCAGTGCGATGCCGCAACCAACTATTTCATCCTTCAAATCACGGATCTGCCGGAATCGGGAACGCTGCAGCCCTGGATCCGACGTCGGCTCGGGGATGGCCATCAATCCGCGCAACCGGATGCCCGGCAAGGCGCATACCGCTTTCGCCAGCGCAAGAATTTCCCCTGGCCGTGCGCCGCTCTTGGTTTCTTCGTCGCTGACGTTGACCTGCAGGCAAACCTCCAGCGGAGGCAGGCTTGCCGGGCGCGAAATTGACAGGCGTTGGACGACCTTCAGGCGATCTACGCCATGTACCCAGTCAAAGCGCTCCGCGATCTGACGGGTCTTGTTGCTTTGGATTGGGCCAATATGGTGCCATTCGAGCCTCAGTTCCGATAACGTTGCCATCTTAGCAAGCGCTTCCTGGAGATAGTTTTCTCCAAATGCGACTTGGCCAGCAGCGTAAGCTTCGGCGATGGCATCCGGCGGAAAGGTCTTGCTGACGGCAATCAGCCGGACGCTTTGCGGCGATCTTCCAGCCGATTCGGCCGCGGCATTGATTCGGCGGTGTACGGCTTGCAAGCGGGCAGCTATTGTTGTCATAATTCTTTTGCATTCTTGATTGTAACCATCGAATGCAGTGAGCATTTTCGATCTGCGCCGAGGCCGCCGGCAGGTCTCGTTTCCCAACTTGCCGTCGTCGGAGAATCATGAATGGACATCGCTGAGCTCCTCGCTTTTGTGGTCAAGAACAAGGCTTCCGACCTCCATCTGTCAGCCGGATTGCCACCCATGATCCGGGTCCATGGCGACGTCAGGCGCATCAATCTACCGCCGATGGAGCATAAAGACGTGCACGCCATGATCTACGACATCATGAACGACGGTCAGCGCAAGTTCTACGAGGAAAACCTCGAATGCGACTTTTCGTTCGCGATCCCGAATCTGGCGCGCTTTCGGGTCAATGCCTTTGTTCAGAACCGGGGTGCCGGCGCGGTGATGCGGACCATTCC
>JANMYN010000099.1:0-5187 GCA_031382195.1 Betaproteobacteria bacterium | reverse complement strand
GCCACGATCTCCGGCTCCAGTCCGGCCACCGTCGTGGCCATCGGCTCGATCATGCTGCCGGCGATGATCAAGCATGGTTACCCGAAACGCTTTTCGGTCGGCGTGATCACCACGTCCGGTTCACTCGGCATCCTGATCCCGCCGTCGATTGTGATGATCATCTACGCGGTCAGCACCTCGGAGTCTGCCGGCAAGCTATTCATTGCTGGAATCGTGCCTGGGATCCTTTTGGCAGCGGTGCTGATGCTCGTTACCTATGTGACCGCCAGGAACAAGAAATTTCCAACGCTGCCGCGCGCGTCGGGACGCGAGATTTGGGATTCGTTCAAGGATGCGTTCTGGGGCCTGATGCTGGTGGTGATCGTAATGGGTGGCATCTACGGCGGCATTTTCACGCCGACCGAAGCGGCCGCAGTTAGTGCGGTCTACGCATTCATAGCAGCGGTTTTCGTCTACCGGGGCCTCAAACTCAGAGAGGTGCCCAAAGTCTTGCTGTCCGCGGCGAATACCAGCGCGATGCTGCTCTATATCATCACCAATGCCATCCTGTTCTCATTCCTGCTGACTTCGGAGCAGATTCCACAGGCGCTGTCGCAGTGGGTCGTCGACCAGCAACTATCGCCCTGGATGTTCCTGGTGGCCGTAAATATTGCCTTGCTGATGGCTGGCCAGTTCATGGAACCCAGTTCGATTATCCTGATTCTGGCGCCGTTGCTGGTGCCGATCGCGAAGAACCTGGGCATAGACCCGATTCATCTAGGCGTGATCATGACGGTGAACATGGAGATCGGCATGATCCATCCGCCAGTCGGACTGAACCTGTTCGTTGCCAGCCACATTGCAAAAATGGGTCTGACGGAAGTATCGATTGCCTGCCTGCCGTGGGTGGTCGTACTCCTGGCCTACCTGATACTGGTTACTTACGTGCCAGCTATTTCCCTGTGGTTGCCGAATCTGCTGTACTGATTCTTGTTGAAGGTCAACGGGAACTGACCAGCACCGCGTTGATACCCAGTTTCTTGGCGCGCGCGAGCGCCTTGTCCGCTTCGCGTTTGTCCTTGAAGGGGCCAAGCTGAACCCGCGTTTCGAGATGTGCATCGATACCAGCGCGCCGCAGTTGCTTCTGCAAAGCGCGCGCGTTGGCCGGCGAGGCGAATACGCCTACTTGGATCATGTATGCCTTGCCCGGCACACCGGCAGTAATGTCCGCCGGCGCAGCCTGCGTCACAGGCAGTTGAGGCGGCTTGACGCCGGCAGAGCGCAGTGGGGGCACCAGCGTTTCGTTGTTTACGACTTGCGGCGGCGGAGGCGGTGTTATCTGAGGCTCGGCTCTGAGCGCTGGGACGTCGGGATTCGACCCCGGCGGCGTAATCAGAGCCTGCGAAGGTTCATGAGGAGCTTTAAGTCCAGTGGGGCGATCCCGAAATCGATCGACCAAAGTTAGTCCGCCGATGGCGAGGCCGATCAGTATGGCTGCGGCGATCAGCCGTCGTCCCGTGCGCGATTTCGTGTCTGCCTTGGGCGGCGCGGCCGGGTTGCTGGAAGTGGGCAGCATGCTGTTGTTTTGCAGTATGGACGGTTGATGCTATCACTGTTTTCCAGCCTTTCCGGGCCGGTCCGCCGACGATCCTGCGGACTTGCGATCCCATGCCTGCCGGGCTCCCGGGACAAAGTCATTCCTTTCAGGGTTGCTCCATGCTATCCTTATGAATTAGCTTAAAAAACAAACCTATTGGAGAACTGGATGGCTGTTGAGCGTACGCTGTCGATCGTCAAACCCGATGCCGTGGCAAAGAATGTGATCGGACAGATTTATTCCCGGTTTGAAGCGAGCGGTCTGAAGATAATCGCGGCGAAAATGTTGCACTTGTCGCGCAAGGACGCGGAGGGTTTTTATGCGGTGCACCGGGAGCGTCCGTTTTTCAACGATCTGGTGAACTTCATGATCTCCGGACCAGTCATGGTTCAGGTGCTCGAAGGTGAAAGCGCGATTCATAAAAACCGGGACCTGATGGGTGCCACCGATCCCAAGAAAGCGGCCAAGGGATCGATTCGTGCGGATTTCGCCGATAGCATCGACGCCAACGCCGTGCACGGTTCCGATGCCGCGGCGACGGCGGCAACGGAAATCGGCTATTTCTTTCCGACCCTGAACATCTACTCGCGCTGATGCCTGTCAACCTGCTTGATTTCGACGCCGAACGGTTCGCCGGTTTCTTCACCGATATCGGCGAAAAACCGTTTCGCGCGCGGCAGGTAATGCGCTGGATCCACCAGTTCGGGCAGGCCGAGTTCGAAAACATGAGCGACCTGTCGAAAGACTTGCGCGCCAAGCTCATCTCCAGCGCGTCGGTGCAGGCGCCGTCGGTCATGGCGGATTCGACCGCGACCGATGGCACGCGCAAATGGCTGCTTGCGGCAGGCGCCGCTAACGGCATCGAAACCGTTTTCATTCCTGAAACAGGGCGCGGAACCCTTTGTGTGTCTTCGCAGGTCGGCTGCGCACTGGAATGCCCATTCTGCGCGACCGGCCGGCAGGGATTCAATCGCAATCTAACGGTGGCGGAAATCATCGGCCAGTTATGGTGGGCCAATCGCGCACTGGGCGCGACGCCGAGGGGTGAGCGGTTGATCAGTAATGTCGTGATGATGGGAATGGGTGAACCGCTGGCCAATTTTGACAATGTTGTTTCGGCAATGAAAATCATGCTGGACGACTATGGTTACGGCTTATCGCGCAGGCGTGTAACGCTTTCCACGTCCGGCATTGTTCCGGCCATCGACCGCCTGGCCGAGCAACTGCCGGTAGCGCTCGCCGTATCTTTGCATGCTCCCGACGACGATCTGCGCGATCGTCTGGTACCGATCAACAAGAAATATCCGCTGAAGGAATTGATGGCGGCCTGTAAACGTTACGTCAAAGTGGCGCCCCGCGATTTCGTTACGTTCGAATACGTGATGCTCGATGGGGTCAACGACAGCGTCGAGCAGGCGAAGCAGTTGGTTGCACTGGTAAAGGGCGTGTCGTGCAAGTTCAATCTCATTCCCTTCAACCCGTTCGCGGATTCCGGGTTCGAGCGCTCATCAACCGAACGTATCGGTGCGTTTCGGGATGTGCTGATGCGGGCTGGCCTGGTCGCGACGACGCGCAAGACCCGGGGCGACGATATTGATGGCGCCTGCGGCCAGCTTGCGGGCCAGGTACAGGACCGCACTCGGCGCAAGGCGCGGCGTGCGACGGCGGCTTCGATATGAGGGACGTCGGGATGAACACGATTTGGACCCTGATTGTTGTCGCAATGCTGGCCGCTTGTGCCACCCAGGTGAGCAAATCGGAAACCGGCGAGCCCAGGAACGCAGCCGAGAATCGTGCCCGCATCCATACCGAGCTTGGTGCCGCGTATTACGGCGTTGGCCAGATGCCGGTCGCCCTCCAGGAACTGAAGGAGGCCATCAGTGCGGATCCCGGTTACGCTCCCGCGCACAGCCAACTCGGGCTGGTGTATATGACGCTCAAGGAAGATGGGCTGGCACAGCAATCATTCGAGCGAGCACTGAAGTTGGATCCAACCGACTCGTCGGCGAACAACAATTATGGAATGTTTCTATGCCAGCGCAAGCGCGAGAAGGAGGCGATGAAATATTTCGCGGCGGCGCTCAAGAATCCCCTCTACGCCACGCCGGAAAATGCTTACACAAATGCCGGTGTCTGCTCGCGCATGCAGGGTGACGATGTGAAGGCGGAAGAATGGCTGCGCAAGGCGCTGGCGCTGCAACCGGATCAGTCCCAGGCGCTGTATCAGCTTGCCGATATTGCGTTCAAGCGCGATGAACTGACAAGCGCCCGATCGCTTCTGAACCGTCATATGCAGGTATCCTCGCCGTCCGCCGACGCATTATGGCTGGGTGTGCGCATCGAGCAGCGGCTCGGAAATCGCGCGGCGCTTGCGAGTTATGGTGCCCAGCTGAACAACCGGTATCCGGGCGCTGCACAGACGAAGGCATTCAACGAGGGGCGGTTTCAGTGACGGACCCGGCGGCAACCGACCGGCCTGAAACCGCACAGACCGCTTCCGGGGCCGGCGCAGCTGGGGCCGTGCTGCTGAGCGAGCGCCGCCGCCAGGGCCTGAGCCTTGGGGATATTTCGCGCCAACTCAAGCTTTCCGTGCGGCAGATCGAGGCGCTTGAGCGCGACGACTACTCCGCGTACAAAGGGCCGGTCTTCATCCACGGATTCCTGCGAAATTACGCGAAACTGCTCGGTCTGGATCCAGAGCCGCTGATCCGTGCAACCGATTTGATGCTCAATCCGCCGATAGTCCCGGCGGCCACCCCACGCGAACCGGAGCAATTGCAGCCGGTGCGGGCGGACAAACAAAAACGAATATGGTGGCCGGTCGCAGGAGTTGTGTTGTTGGTTGGAATCGCCTTGTCTGTTTATTTTGGCGGCCGGCGTGCACCGGACGCGGCTCGCGGCACACCAACGATCGCGGCTAGCGAAGCTCCCGCGTCGGTTCCCAAAATTGCTACTGAAACGAAGACCGGCGCCGGGCTGAAAGTCAGAAGCGAGCCAAAACCCGGGGTTGAATCTGCTGCAAAATTAGCGGCAAAGCCCGAGACAAAGATCGAAACTAAAACAAAACCAATGACCGAGAGTGTCGAACGTCGGTTGGCCCTTGAGCAGGGCGCGGCAGTAGCGGCAGAGTCCACCGGGCGCGTGACAGTACGCATGATCTTCGAACAGAACTCATGGGTCGAGATCAAAGATCGCGCCGGTAATACCATCTTCGGTCAACTCAATCCCGCGGGCAGCCGCCGTAGCGTAACGGGCGAAGCGCCTCTTACCGTTGTGGTCGGCAATGCTGCCGGCGTGCGCCTGTTCCAGGGTGAAAAGAGCGTTGACCTCGGGCCGCATACCCGGGTGGATGTGGCGCGGCTGACGCTGGAATAACGCCGACATTACTCATGACCGGAAAAATCATTTCCCGCCACGAAACCCGCCAGGTCCGCATCGCCGGCATTCCGGTAGGCGGCGGCGCGCCGGTGGTCGTGCAGTCGATGACCAACACCGATACCGCGGACGTGCAAGCTACGGCGCGCCAGGTCAGGGAGCTTGCCGAAGCCGGCTCGGAATTAGTGCGCATCACGGTCAACACCGCGGAAGCGGCGGCGGCCGTTCCGGAAATC
>JANMYN010000067.1:0-2769 GCA_031382195.1 Betaproteobacteria bacterium | reverse complement strand
GCGTGCCACGCCATCGTAGTACGCGGCGTCCGCGTCGGTCTCACCCAGTTTCAACCGGGCAGCATCGGTGGTCTTGCACGGCGGGCCCGAATTATCGCTGCTGTAGATCTTCCCGGTCACTTCCGCGCAGGTCAGGCCAATCAAGGCGCCGCTCGCGACCGTCAAGCCTACGTCCCCGGTGACCACGGAAGGCGGCACGTTTGAAAGCGCGAGAACACTCAGAATCACAAAATCCGCGGAGGTCTTAAGGGGCACCGGTGCAGGGCCCCGGCCACCGCCTCCCACGCCTGTGCCGACGCCTGCCGCCGTAGGTTGTGGGCCCTGGTCTGGGGCTGAGCCGGCTTCACCGCCTCCTCCACCGCTGCCGCATCCGCCCATAAAAGCAGCCAGCAGCAATGCCGTAACCCACATCGGTAGCTTGCAAAAGCTTCTGAAGCTGAACATATAATTCCTTTGATCGTGGAATCCCGAAAGGCATCGGTGTGCGGCTCGGTCAATGTGGCCGCGGATCCCTGCGTACCGCACCGTGGTTTCGACGCAGAGCGGCATTACCGCGACTATCCCTATTTACCGCAGATCCTTCGGTGCGTTCGCGAACATAGCCTGAAATGAAAAAGAGCCGCCTGATGGAACTAATAAGTATTGACCAATGGGTATGAAACCACCGCAAGTCACTGCTTATCGCGTCGACTTTGCGGTCCCGATGAGCGACCGCGGCAACGCGATGGGTTGCCAGCATTGCTGAAGGTGCAAGCCCCGGCTCGAAGGACGCCGCAAAAAAAGGACCCGAATCGGGTCCTTTATTAATTGCTGCGGAACTTACGGAGTAACCCTGTTGCTATCACGACTGACCGCGGTTCCCGACAACAATCCGGTTATGCTCCGGCGTTACTGAACGCGAAGGTCGTTCTCGACGGACGTTACGCCGGCGACATTGCGCGCAATTTCGGTGGCTTTCCGCGACTCGTGCATGGAATCGGCAGTGCCGGTCAACGTGACAACGCCCTTGACGGTCTTGACGCTGATATTGCGGGCACTGGTGTCGCTTTCGGCAATCAGTTCCGACTTCACCTTGGTCGTGATCCACGAATCATCGACATACGCTCCGGATTTTTGCCCCGTATTGGCGCAACCCGCCAAGCCCAGTAGCAACACGCCCACGAGCAGCCAACTTCCTTTGAATACATTTTTCATCGTTCACTCCTGCTGGTTGATAAGATCGCAATTACGTCGAGGTTGCATACCCCGGCGCTGTTTTATTGAAAACAATTTGTTGCGCCGACAAAGTTACACGTAAATCGCTGCGCCTTCTGTGGGCTGGCATACATACGGCCGGCCGTCACGCGAAATCGGCAATCCAGCACGACTGCAACCTTCCAGCGCAGGTCCGCATCGGCTGGCGGCACCCGGAGAGCGGTGCACGCCAGCCGATCAACCCGAAGCCGCGGGCTATGCCGTCTTGAGTTGGTGCTCCGGCCTTGGAGATTTGTCCTCGTAATACGGCAACATCTGCGGGACGAGTGCCGCGAGTGCTTCCTGCCGCTTCTCGCTTTGCGGGTGGGTGCTCAGGAAATCGGACTGGCCCTTGCTGCCGGAGGCTTGGATCATCTTTCCCCACAACTTTGGTGCGGCACGCGGATCGTAACCCGCCTTGGCGGCCAGCTCGATGCCGATGCGGTCCGCTTCGGACTCCTGTTTCCTGCTGTTGGGCAGTTGCACGCCTACGGTAGTAGCCGCCGCGGCAGCCTGCATCGCAAGCTGGCTCTTTGCGCTGTCTGTGCCAAGTAACATGGCGCCGATCTGCAAGACCGCCTGCGAGGCCATGGCCGTGGACATACGCTCCGCGGTGTGTTTGGCCAGCGCGTGCGCGATCTCGTGGCCCATTACCTGGGCGATCTCGTCATCGGTAAGGTTCAGTTGCGTGATGATGCCGGAGTAGATGGCCATCTTTCCGCCCGCCATGCACCAGGCGTTGAGCGTCTTCGGGTCGTCGATCACCGCCACCTGCCAGTCCCAGCTCTCGGTCTCGGGGCGATATTTGATGGCCTGGGCGACCAGACGCGCGGTGATCTTGTCGACGCGCGCTTTCATGGCGGCGTTATCGTTGAGCTTGCCGTCCTTTTTAATCGGGGCGAGGACCTGAGCGTAGGCCTCTGTTGAAGCCTCGATGGCCTGCGATTCGGATACCAGCATCAACTGCTGGCGACCGGTCACCGGGGCGCTTTGGCAGCTCGCAACGAGCGCGGTAACGGCGAGTATGAAGAGAACGCGGAAGAGTTGCATGATTTCAGTCTCCTTACGGGGTAAGTTGATATCGAGCGCGGACAAGCGTGTCGCATCCGTCGCTACGGCGCTCCGGCGTTGCCGGCCCGCCATCCGCGGGGCGCATCGTAACCACAGCGCTGAAAGGATAGTCGACGACCCGGCGCCAGTCAGTGCGTTGGAGCACATTGACCAACTGGCTGCAATGCCCCATGTCTTCCATTTGCCCCGCACCAGGGCCGATTCCCTATCGCAAATGCCTGTGCCGGCTCGTTGATCGCCAGCGCGCGCAGGTTGCGTCACGACGCCGGGATCGGCGCGGATTGACAGGTTGGCCCGGTAGCAGGAATCTTCGCGTGGTCGGGGTGATCGGTGTTGCGAGATTACATTCGTCACGCGCCCGCAACGCCTGCAGCAGTCAACTCGACGCTGCAGGCGCATCGTTGCGTCAGGCCGGGTCCGGCTTGGTCGTCTCCCGGGGCCTGACCAGGCGCTGCACTGCGTCGC
>JANMYN010000060.1:0-2826 GCA_031382195.1 Betaproteobacteria bacterium | reverse complement strand
CGGCGAATACGTCGTGAACTTGGTTCCGTTGCTCTTGACGCCCTTGAGCACGCGGCCTTCGATGGTTACTTTGGCGACGTTGCCCTGCTTCACCTCTTCGATGAACTGGGAATACTCCACCGAAGTATTTTGCTGCTGACGCGCGCTGAATTGATTGAAGACCGTCATCAGCACCAACGCGATGATCAACCAGATCGCAACGTTCTTGATGAGATTATTCAAGTTTTCTCCTTGCCACGGCGGCCTCTCGAGCCGCCAATCATTGGGAACCATTCTAAACTGATTCCGGTATTTACGCGGCTCGCGTCCCCGCGCATGCGCATCAGCCCCACTGCCGTTTGCCGCGAGCCAGCAGATAAAATTCGTTGGAACGGTCGCGCGACGCCTTGGGCTTGCGTACCGCGACCGAACTGAACGCCATGGCAAGCTCCTTGCGGAATGCGTCCAGTCCAGTCCCCTGGAAAACTTTGACCAGCGCGTGCCCGCCGGGTTTCAGGCGCGTGCGGGCAAATTCGAGCGCCAACTCGGCCAGATGGATCGAGCGGGCTTGATCGACAAGCCCTACCCCGCTGATATTGGGTGCCATATCGGAAACCACAAGATCTATGGACCGATCGCCCATCTGCACATCAAGCAGCTTCAGAGTGGATTCGTCGGAGAAATCGCCACGAATCACAACTACACCGCGCAATGGCTCCATTTCCAGGATATCCAGGGCAATAACCTGTCCTTTCACGCCCACCAGCGGGGCCAGCACCTGCGACCAGCCACCGGGCGCGGCGCCCAAGTCGACAACGGTCATGCCGGGACGCACGAGCTTGTCCTTGTCGAGAATTTCCATCAGCTTGTAGGCGGCGCGCGAACGGTAACCGTCCTGCTTTGCGCGACGCACGTAGACATCGGTCACGTGTTCGTGCATCCAGGCCTTGCTGGTCTTGGTTCGCGCCATTGCCTAAAATGCCTGTTTAAGGAGATTTCCGTGTTGCTGCAACTGTCACCTACCGAGCGCCGGGCGCTCAAGGCCCGTGCGCATGCCCTCGAACCCACCGTACTGGTCGGCAGCGGCGGTCTCACAGCGGCGGTAACCGCTGAAATAGACCGCAGCCTGTCCGCCCACGAACTCATCAAGGTCCGGGTCATGGGCGATGCCCGCCGGACGCGCGAGGAGATTCTGGACCGGATCTGCGAAGACCTGAATGCAGCCGCGGTTCAGCATATTGGCAAGATCCTGGTCGTCTACCGGCCCAAGCCCGACACACCGCCAAAGCCCAAGCCCAAGCCAAAATCAAAAAGAAAACTGCCAAGAGTGCTCAAACGCAGCTTCCAGAGTCGTGCTTGACGGCTTATCGTCCCCGCCCGTGCTGGACGACCATGACAAGCCCGAGCGCGCACTCGATCAAATAAAGCAGGCTCGACACGCCATGCCAGGCCGCAAAGCGATCGCGGAAAATGCTGTGCATGGCTTCTGAAGGCAGAGCCTGCTGCTTCAGGCTGGACATGATCGGCTGCACGCCGAATTGACCCGCCGCCGCCAACCCCATCATCAGCAACGCCGACCAGAAGAACAACTGCCTGAATACCTGGCCGCCACAGCGGGCCAGTCTGAACAGCAGCAAATAAGCGCCGCAACCGAGCCCGATGTAGGCAATCGTTGTGAACAACACCCCGGCCAGCATCCCGGCCTGGGCACGGTCGGTCAGCGTGTGAAACAGCAAAGGCGCCACGATCAGGCCGATCGCCCACAGCCCGCCCACCCACAGGGTAACGGCGATCGACTGCAAGGTGTCGGCGATGAATTTCATAGGGGCGAGGGGCGAGGGTTTTGAAGAATCATTTTTTTTGGTTCCCCTCGTCCCTCGCCCCTCTGCCCTCGTCCCTACAAGTATTTCACATCCAGAATCTCGTATTCCTTGATGCCCCCAGGCGCCTTGACTTCAGCCACGTCGCCGGAATACTTGCCGATCAGCGCGCGCGCGATGGGCGAGCTGATCGAAATCTTGTTGCTCTTGATATCGGCCTCGTCATCGCCGACGATCTGATAGGTTACGGTTTCGTGGCTGTCTACTTCTTCCAGCTCCACGGTGGCACCGAACACGCACCGCCCATCGGCATCGAGGTGAGCCGGATCGATGATCTGAGCGTTAGCCAGCTTGCTTTCCACTTCGACGATGCGCCCCTCGATGAAGCTCTGCCTTTCCTTGGCGGCATCGTATTCAGCGTTCTCGGAGAGATCGCCGTGCGAACGCGCCTCCTGGATGGAGGCGATTACCTGGGGCCGCTCAACCGTCTTGAGCTGGTGCAATTCGCTGCGCAGCAGTTCCGCGCCCTTCACAGTCAATGGAACCTTGTTCATGATTTAGAACCCTTGAAGTAGGTGAGTTTCCCGGCCGACTACAGCCTGGCGTGTAATTCCTGCAACGAGTAGGCAGTGAGTTCCTGCATGTGCTGCATGCCGGTGCAGCCCGCACGTGCGCCGGCAATCGTCGTGAAATAAGTCACACGCGCCTGCAATGCGGAGCGCCGGATGGAGTAAGAGTCCTGTATCGCGCTGCGGCGGTCTTCCACCGTGTTGACAATCATCGCGACTTCGCCGTTCTTGATCATATCCACGATGTGCGGCCGTCCCTCGGCAACTTTGTTGACGGTCGTAATCTGCAAACCCGCGTCGGCCAGCGCGGCCGCAGTGCCACGGGTGGCCAACAAGCTGAAACCGAGTCTCGACAGTGTGCGCGCGATATCGACGACTTTGGTCTTGTCCGAATTGCGCACACTGATGAAGGCCTTGCCGGTCGATGGCAGTTTCACGCCGGCGGCGAGCTGCGATTT
>JANMYN010000048.1:0-10281 GCA_031382195.1 Betaproteobacteria bacterium | reverse complement strand
TTCCGGGTTGCAGTTGACCATGATGGTCTCGTAGCCGTCTTCGCGCAGAGCCAGCGCCGCATGCACGCAGCAATAGTCGAACTCGATGCCCTGGCCGATCCGGTTCGGCCCGCCGCCCAACACCATGACCTTCCTGCGACTGGTCGGCCGCGACTCGCACTCTTCCTCGTACGTCGAATACATGTAGGCCGTGTGGGTATCGAATTCGGCCGCGCAGGTGTCCACGCGCTTGTAGACCGGCCGAACGTTCAGTTCCCAGCGCTTGCCGCGCACGGCGTCCTGGGTGGCCTGCAACAGCTTCGCCAGCCTGCGGTCGGATAATCCGGCGCGCTTCAGCGTCAATAATGCATTGCGGTCCAGGTCGCCCACGCGTTTGCCGGCAAGCGCCTTTTCCTGGGCGATGATGTCCTCGATTTGGGCCAGAAACCACGGGTCGATGTGAGTCAGCTGCTGCACTTCTTCGAGTTTCATGCCAACGCGCAGGCCGTCGGCGATATACAGAATGCGATCCGGTCCGGCGTCGGCCAATTCGATTTCGATGAGTTCACGGTCGGTCGTCATCTCGTCGAATCCGTCGATGCCCGTTTCCAGACCGCGCAGCGCTTTTTGCATCGATTCCTGGAAGGTGCGGCCCATGGCCATGACTTCGCCCACGGATTTCATCTGTGTGGTCAGGCGCGTATCGGCCTGTGGAAATTTCTCGAATGCGAAACGCGGTATCTTGGTGACGACGTAGTCGATGGTCGGTTCGAATGAGGCGGGAGTCATGCCGCCCGTGATGTCGTTCCTCAACTCGTCGAGCGTATAACCGACCGCGAGTTTGGCCGCCACCTTGGCGATCGGGAAGCCGGTGGCTTTCGAGGCCAGCGCGGATGAGCGCGATACCCGCGGGTTCATCTCGATAACGACCATACGCCCGTCCTTCGGATTGATGCCGAACTGCACGTTGGAGCAGCCGGTATCGACGCCGATCTCGCGCAGGCACGCAATCGACGCGTTGCGCATGATCTGGTATTCCTTGTCGGTCAGCGTCTGCGCCGGGGCCACCGTGATCGAATCGCCGGTATGGATGCCCATCGGGTCGAAATTTTCGATCGAGCAGACGATGATGCAGTTATCCTTGTGGTCGCGCACCACTTCCATCTCGAACTCTTTCCAGCCGATCACCGATTCTTCTATCAGCAGTTCGTGCGTCGGCGAGGCGTCGAGCCCGCGCTCGCAGATGGCGACGAACTCTTCCTTGTTGTAGGCAATGCCACCGCCGGTGCCACCGAGCGTGAACGAGGGCCGGATGATGGTCGGGAAACCGATCATTGCCTGCACCTGCAATGCTTCCTCAAGACTGTGCGCAATGGAGGAACGCGGGCTCGCCAGCCCGATCCTGGTCATCGCCTTCTTGAACTTCTCGCGATCCTCGGCCTTGTCGATGGCCTCCCTGGATGCGCCAATCAGTTCCACCTTGTGCTTTTCCAGCACGCCGTGCTTGGCCAGGTCGAGCGCGCAATTCAGCGCGGTCTGGCCACCCATCGTCGGCAATAATGCGTCCGGCCGCTCCACGGCGATGATTCTCTCCACCATCTGCCAGTTGATGGGCTCGATGTAGGTGACGTCCGCCATTTCCGGATCGGTCATGATCGTCGCCGGATTGGAATTCACCAGAATGACGCGATAACCTTCCTCTCGCAGCGCCTTGCAAGCTTGCGCGCCGGAGTAGTCGAACTCGCAGGCCTGACCGATGACGATCGGCCCGGCGCCGATGATGAGGATGCTCTTGAGGTCGGATCGCTTCGGCATGGTTCGCTCGTTCCGATGCTAGCGAAGCGCTTTGTGCCGTTCCATCAATTTGATGAAACGGTCGAACAGATAATCGACGTCGTGCGGCCCGGGGCTGGCCTCGGGGTGGCCCTGGAAACAGAACGCCGGTTTGTCGGTACGGGCGAAGCCCTGCAGGCTGCCGTCGAACAGCGAAACATGCGTGACTTTTACATTCGCGGGCAGCGTCGCCGCATCAACCGCGAATCCGTGATTCTGGCTGGTGATCATGACGCGGCCGGTCTCGAGGTCCTGCACCGGGTGATTGGCACCGTGATGCCCAAACTTCATTTTGACGGTCCGCGCGCCGCTGGCAAGCCCGAGCAACTGATGCCCGAGACAGATGCCAAAAGTCGGCACACCGGCGTCCAGGAGTTTCCCGATCGCATGAATCGCGTAGTCACAGGGCTCGGGGTCACCCGGGCCATTCGACAGGAACACACCATCTGGCTTGAGCGCCAACGCTGCTTGCGCCGTGGTCTGCGCGGGTAGCACGGTCAGTTTGCAACCGCGGCTCGCGAGCATGCGCAGAATGTTGCGTTTCACGCCGTAGTCGTAGGCCACTACGTGATATTTAGGCGTTGCTGGCGCCCGGTATCCTTCGCCCAGCATCCATTCGGCTTGAGTCCATTCATAGGGCTTGTCGCAGCTGACCACTTTTGCGAGGTCCATGCCGGCAAGCCCAGGAAAAGCGCGTGCCTGATCGAGCGCGAAAGTTTCGTCGATCTTGCCGCCCATCAGGCAGCCGCTTTGCGCGCCTTTGTCGCGCAGGATACGGGTGAGTTTGCGGGTATCGATGCCAGCGATCGCTGGGATATTCTGCTCGCGCAGGTAGCCGGGGAGGTCCTGGTTCATGCGGAAATTGCTCGCGCGCATCGGCAGGTCGCGAATGACGAGCCCGGCGGCAAAGACCCGGCTCGACTCGGCATCTTCCGGATTGACGCCGACATTGCCGATGTGCGGATAAGTCAGCGTGACGATCTGCCGGCAATACGACGGATCGGTCAGGATTTCCTGATAACCAGTCATCGCGGTGTTGAACACCACCTCGCCGGATGCAAGAGCCTGCGCGCCAACCGAGAACCCCCGAAATACCGTCCCGTCGGCGAGCACGAGTATAGCGGGCTGACGGGCGAGGGCAGGCAAGAGAGGCTCCCGGGAGTGCGGTTTCTGAAGGTACACATGGAAAGCGGGAGAGGCGCGCGCCCCTCCCGCTTTCATTTGACCGGCAATTATAGATGAACGACGACGGTCGTTCAATGTGAAGCGCCGAATTCAAGCGCGACGGCTTACTTCAGTCCGAGCACGTCCTGCATGTCGTACAGGCCCGATTGCTTGCCGGCTAGATAGCGTGCCGCGCGCAACGCGCCGAGAGCAAAGGTCGCGCGGCTGGCGGCCTTGTGCGTAATTTCGACCCGCTCGCCGGTCCCGGCGAACAGCGCAGTATGGTCGCCAACGATATCACCGCCACGCACGGTGGCGAATCCGATAGTCGACGCCTTGCGCTCGCCGGTCACACCTTCGCGACCGTAAACAGCCTCCTTCGCAAGGTCGCGGCCGAGGGCGGCGGCGATCACCTCGCCCATGCGCAGTGCCGTGCCCGAGGGCGCATCGACTTTGTGGCGATGATGCGCTTCGATGATTTCAATGTCGTAGCCTTCATTGAGCACCTTGGCCGCCAGTTCGGCCAGCTTGAACGTGAGATTTACGCCGACGCTCATGTTCGGCGCCATCACGATCGGAATTTTCTTGGCGGCCGCGACGATCAGCGCCTTCTGCGCGGGCTGGAATCCGGTCGTGCCGATGACCATGCGGATACCCTGCGCGCAACACAGTTCGAGATGGGTCAGCGTGCCCTCGGGGCGCGTGAAATCCACCAGGACGTCGCAATCGGCGAGCGAACCTTCGAGGTCCGCGGAAATGCGAACGCCGCACGGCGCGCCCATCAATTCGCCGGCGTCCTTGCCCAGAAAGGGACTACCGGGCAATTCGAGCGCCGCCTTGAGACGAAAATCCGTCGACTGCGCGATGGCTTCGATCAACGCCCGTCCCATGCGCCCGGAACTGCCCGCTACCGCAATCTGCTGAGTGGTCATCTCTTGGTGTGAAAACGCAACGTCTGCAAATTAGCCGCGCAATCCGCTCAGGGCTTGCGGATGTCGGAAGCGGCCTGCGAGAGAACATCGGCGGGGACGATGTCACCCTCGACATGCTTGAGCTTGTCACCATCGAAGATGACCGTGACCTTGTGCTGCGCGTGCACGTCGTTCGCCTTGCCGGTCAGATAGACGTAGTCCCAGCGGTTCTGATGGAAAATGTCGGCGATCAGGGGCGTGCCGAGAATGAAACGCACCTGGGATCGCGTCATCTGCGCTTTGAGCTTCGCCACCATCGCCTGATCGACATAATTGCCCTGCTGAATGTCGATCTTGTGAGGAACCAGCATGCAGCTGGCGAGTAGTAGCAATGGCAACAGAATCAATGCACGCATTTTTTCCCCGGGGCGCGTCGATGTGGAGGTCGCGCGGTTTCCAAGCAGATTGAAAGCCGCTATCATAAATGACCCTTCCCTCCGTGTCAGTCCCGCGATGAGTACTCCCCACGATTTGAAGAACATCGGGCTCAAGGCGACGCTGCCGCGCCTGAAGATTCTCGATCTGTTCGAGAACAGCGACGTACGCCACCTGACCGCCGAAGACGTCTACAAGATCCTGCTCGGCGAGGGCATGGAGATCGGGCTTGCCACGATTTATCGCGTGTTGACCCAGTTCGAGCAGGCCGGCATTCTGATCCGGCACCATTTCGAATCGGGCAAGGCGGTATTCGAGTTGAACCAGGGCGGCCATCACGATCACCTGGTATGCCTTCAGTGCGGCAAGGTTGAGGAATTTCTGGACACTGAGATCGAGCGCCGCCAGATGAAAATCGCCAAGGATCGCGGTTTCTCCATCCACGAACACTCGCTGCAGCTCTACGCCGACTGCATCAAGCAGGATTGTCCCAACAAGCCAAAGGCGTGAACGCCCGATAGCGGATCGATCTGCTACTGCTCATCGTTTGCCGGTCGCTATATTGAGCATTTCCGCAGCGTGCTTGCGGGTCGTCTCGGTGATTTTGACGCCACCCAGCATGCGCGCAATCTCCTCCACCCTGGCACCGCTGTCCAGCACCGCAACCGCGCTCACGGCTTTGCCATTTGCGGCGGCTTTGCTTACCTGCCACTGATGATCACCCGCGGCGGCGACCTGGGGCAGATGGGTCACGCACATCACCTGATGCTTGCGGCCCAGCGCTTTGAGCATGCGGCCGACGATTTCGGCGACCCGCCCGCCGATGCCGGCATCGACTTCGTCGAAAATTAGCGTCGGTACCGCCGCGACCTGGCTGGTAACAGTCTCGATGGCGAGGCTCAATCGCGACAATTCTCCGCCTGACGCCACTTTCGCCAGCGCTCGCGGCGTCGCGCCGGCGTGTCCGCCGACTAGAAATTCGATTTGCTCCAGTCCGTGCGCATTGCCCTCGTCCAGCGTCGTGAGCAAAATTTCAAATTTGCCGCCCGTCATCGCCAGCGTCTGCATCGAGGCAGTGACTTTATTCGACAGGTCCGCCGCGCCTTTATTTCGCGCGGACGATAGCTTGCCAGCGACGTTCCCATACGCCTTTCGCGCCTGCGCCTCGCGCTGGCGCAGCGCATCAGCATCGAATCCCGCGGCCAGTTCGGTAAGCCGCGTTTTTATTTTCTGCAGCTGCTCCGGAATGTCGGCGATCTGCAGCTTGAACTTGCGGGCCGCGGTGTGCACTGCGTCGAGGCGGGCGTCGACCTCGCGCAGCCGCTGCGGATCCAGTTCGAGCCGCTGCTGATAGCGGCGCAGACCATAAACAGCTTCCTGCAGCTGGATCTGCGCGGGCTCCAGCGCGTCGAGGATTTCCCTGAGCTTCGGATCGAAATCCACCATGCCCTGCAAGCGCGTCTGCACCGAAGCCATTGCCGTCAGGGTCGAAACTTCCCCTTCGGACAACACGTCGAGACCGAATTGAACGGCTTCGATCAGGCTGGCGGCGTGGGTGAGCCGCTTGTGTTCGGCCTGAAGTTCTTCCCACTCCTCGGGCCGGAATCCCAACGCGTCGAGTTCCTTCGCCTGCCAGTCGAGTTGCTCGCGCTCTGCCGTCAGGGCTTGTGCATTGGTTTCCAACTCCAGCAGTTGGCGACGGATATCCTGCCAATTGCGGTAAGCCTCGGCGACCTCGCCCGCGAGTTCGGCCGCCCCGGCATAACCATCGACAAGATCGCGCTGCGACGGAATACGCAACAGGGACTGGTGGGCATGCTGGCCGTGAATATCGACGAGGCGTTCGCCGATGTGCTTCAACTGTTGCACGGTCGCCGGCCGACCGTTGACGTAGGCGCGCGAACGGCCCGAGGTTTCGATGACTCTGCGCAAGAGGCATTCGCCCTCGTCGGCGGCGAGATCATTTTCCCTGAGATAGGTGTCCAACGCGCAAGTGCGGTCCACGGCGAATTCGGCACTCACCTCAGCTTTGTCACTGCCTTCGCGGACCAGCCCGGACTCGGCGCGCTCACCCAGCACGGCAGCGAGCGCATCGATGAGGATCGATTTGCCCGCGCCGGTCTCGCCGGTCAGAACGGTAAAACCGGGCTGGAATTCCAGGTCGAGCCGCTCGACGATGACAAAATCGCGGATGCTCAGTGTGCGCAACATGGGCGCGTCGTGGTCGGTAGTTTGTGCGACTAGAGCGTTTCGCTCCAGTGCAATTTCTCCCGGAGCATGTGGTAATAATTGTGCCCGAGCGGATGCAGCAACCGGATGGAATGGGGACAGCGCCGCACTAATATTTTATCGCGTTCCTTCAATTCGTGATGAGAATGGCTGTCGAAGTGGGCGCGCGCGTCGGCGGCCTTGAGGATCATGATTTCGATCTCCGATTCACTGCTGATGACAATCGGCCGGTTCGACAGAGTATGCGGGCACACCGGTACCAGGCCAATGACGCTCAGGCTGGGATGAAGGATCGGGCCACCGGAGGACAGGGCGTAGGCAGTCGATCCGGTCGGGGAGGTCACGATCAGGCCGTCGGAGCGCAGGTTGTAGACAAACTTGCCGTCTATGCGGACTTCGATTTCGATCAGGCTACCCTCGGCGCCCTTGTTGACCGAGATGTCATTGAAGGCCACGACGTCCATCACCTTGCGCTCCGCGCTCCAGACTTCCGCCTGGAGCAGCAGGCGGGATTCTTCCACGAATTTGCCATCGAGTATGGCCGTCATCGCATCGAGCATACCGCCCATCGACAGATCGGTCAGGAACCCCAGCCGGCCCTGGTTGATGCCGACCAGGGCCACGTCGAAGGGGGCAAACGTGCGGGCGATGTTGAGCATGGTACCGTCGCCGCCGATGACGATTGCCAGTTCGGCCGCGCGTCCGACCTCCTCCAACGGCAGCACCGAATAGCCGTTCTTGCCGATGTGCGTTGCGGTTAACGGGTCGAGCAGCACCCGGACGCCGCGCTCGTGCAGAAACTGCGCGAGGCGCAGAACGGGCTCGGCAATCTCCGGGCTTTTGTACTTGCCGATCAGCGCGATGGTCTTGAATGTCTTCGACATGCTTCGAATTAAAGCACATTTGCCGATCCCGCTCTCGTCATGGGGCGACCGATCGGGACTGCGGCACGGTAGAATGCCCCTATGTCCATTGGCGATCCTTTTCCCAGCGAACGGGCGCAGCGCCTGCTGAAGATGCTGGTCGAACGCTACATTGCAGACGGCCAGCCGGTCGGATCGCGTGCGCTAGCCAAGCTCTCCGGCCTTGAGCTAAGCCCGGCGAGCATCCGCAACGTCATGGCGGACCTGGAAGAAATCGGTTTCATTTCCAGCCCGCACACCTCCGCGGGCAGGGTGCCAACGCCACGCGGTTATCGATTTTTCGTCGATACGCTGCTCCAGGTCCGGCCGCTGGATCAGGTCGAGATCAACCAGCTGGAAGGGCAACTGCAGCCGGACAACACCCAGAAACTCGTCGCCCAGGCCTCGCACCTGCTCTCCGACCTGACGCGCTTTGCGGGCGTGGTAATGACGCGCAAGCGCAGGAGCGCGGCATTCCGCCACATCGAATTTTTGAGTCTTTCCGAGAAACGCATCCTGCTGATCATTGTCGCGCCGGACGGGGACGTGCAGAACCGCATTATCCTGACCGATCGGGCTTATACAGCGTCCGAATTGATCGAAGCCGGAAATTTCCTGAACCAGAACTTCGCCGGCCAGACATTCGATGCGATCAAGGGGCGCATCCATGAAGACCTGCGCCAGTTGCGCGAGGACATGACGCGGCTGATGACCATGGCGCTGGAAGCCGGCAACGAAGTCATGGGGCAACACGCAGAGGATTACGTGCTCTCTGGCGGACACAATCTGCTGCATGTCCAGGACTTGTCGTCGAATATGGCAAACCTGCGCAAACTGTTCGACATGTTCGAACAGAAAACCAGCCTGCTGCAATTGCTCGACGTCAGCAGCCGCGCAGAAGGGGTGCAAATATTTATTGGCGGCGAATCCGGCCTGGTGCCGCTCGACGAATGCAGCGTGGTGACTGCGCCTTACGAAGTGGACGGCCAGGTGGTCGGCACCGTCGGCGTGGTCGGTCCGACCCGCATGGCTTACGAGCGCGTGATCCCGATCGTGGACATCACGGCAAAGCTGCTGTCCAGTGCGCTGTCGCAGCACTGAAGGCGGTAATCCGTGAACAGTGCCCCCAAGGGGATACCGGCCGGTGGCCATAAACGGTGAACAGTAAGAGCCGGTCTCCACCGTTCGCCGATCACTGTTCACCGTTCACCGTTCACTGATTTACCATTCACCGTTCACGCCTTACCTGCACATGCGTTACCTCCCGGAACCGAACCACCAGCACGGCGCCATTGCCAAAACCGGCATTTTGCTGATCAACCTCGGCACGCCGCAGGCGCCCACCGCAAGTGCATTGCGGCCTTATCTGCAACAATTCCTGTCGGATCCACGTGTCGTTGAAATATCGCGGCCGCTTTGGTGGTTGATTCTCAACGGGTTCATTCTGCGTACGCGCCCCAAGAAATCGGCGGCAAAGTACGCGCTGATCTGGACCAGGGAAGGCTCCCCGCTCGCGGTGCATACCGCGAAACAGGCGAGCCTGCTGAAAGGCTATCTGGGCGAACGCATCAAGACGCCGCATGTGGTGACGTGGGCAATGCGCTACGGACAGCCGTCGATCGAAAAAGCTTTGATCGGCCTGCGTGAACAGGGCTGCGACCGTATTCTGGTATTGCCACTCTATCCGCAGTACGCCGCCAGCACCACGGCCAGCGCCTTCGATGCCGTGTTCGACACCGTAAAGCGAATGCGCAATGCGCCCGGTTTGCGCCTGGTCAGGCATTACCACGATCACTCCGCGTATATTGCGGCGCTGGCAAAAAGCGTCAACGAATACTGGATGACCAATGGCCGCCCCGACATGCTGCTGATGAGTTTTCACGGCGTACCGCGATTCGCACTCGACCGTGGCGATCCCTATCACTGCGAATGTCAAAAGACGGCGCGGCTGCTGGGCGAAGAACTCGGCCTCGCGCCGGAGCGCTACCAGGTTGCGTTTCAGTCCCGTTTCGGACGAACGCAGTGGCTGAAGCCTTACACCTTGCAAACAGTGCTGGAACTAGGCAAGCGCAAGACCGGCAGGCTGGATGTTATCTGCCCGGGCTTCGTTTCGGATTGCCTGGAAACGTTGGAGGAGATCGGCATCGAGAACAGGGCCGCCTACCTCAAGGCCGGCGGCCGGGAATTTCATTACATCCCGTGCCTGAACGAGCGTCACGAGTGGATCCAGGCCCTCGCAGGCATCGCGGCTGAAAACCTGCAAGGTTGGGCGTCGACGGATTGGGAGGGCGGGCCGGCGCTGCGCGCCGCAGCAGCGCAGCGCGAGCGCGCGCTGTCCCATGGCGCGAAAAACTGACCAGGAAAATCTAGAGCAACGTAGCACCCTGATTGCGGCCGTGGCCAGTCTTGCGGTCGTAGTCTTCGTCGAGCGCCTGATATTTCGCTACGATCGACTGCGCCGCCGCGTTGGCGGCTGCCTCCATGTCCTCGCAGTTGCCGGCCGGCTTGACGGAGAGCACTGCAGCTTCGATCTCCTTGCCGGCTTTTAACCCGTGCTCCTTGTGGCCATTTTCATGGCGTTGCAAGGCATCGATAAATTTTGCCCAGCGCGCCTTCAGGGCGGATGCGCCCTTACCTTCCCCGCGCCACCTCGGCAGGGTCTGGGCGATACCGACCGCAACGGCAACGTGCTTCATCGAGCATGCGGTTCCCTGCTGCTGGTGACTGAATTTCCATTGAATGTCCCAGCGGGTCCTGCCCGCATAATGGTTGCCGTCGGACCCGACCGGCCCGTTCTGATCGAGTTGAGCTGCCAGCACGGTGGCTGA
>JANMYN010000028.1:0-2356 GCA_031382195.1 Betaproteobacteria bacterium | reverse complement strand
TGAATCCTGGCAATTCACGAGCCTGGGTCGAGCAGGAATACTGACCCATTCAGGAAGCTTGGCTTTGATCAATATCAAAGGCGCAGCCGATCGTGACAATAGTCACGAGGGGTTAGAGGAGAGAAAAAGCAGTGCTGAGTGCTGGGTGCTGCGTGCTGAGAACTGAGTGCTCAGTGCGACCGAATCTCAAGGAATCGAGCGCCGTAGTGGGCGGGCCTTCGTGTATTTGCCCTTACTCAGCACGCAGCACCGATTTGTCGCACCGCCCTTCTGCCCCTCGCACGCAGCACTCAGCACGCAGCACTGGCCTTTACCCCGTCACGGCCGTTACGGCTTAGCGCGGCTGGTCCAGATCGAAAGTCTTGTGCAGCACCCTGACTGCCAGCTCCATGTACTTTTCGTCGATCACGACCGTGATCTTGATTTCAGAGGTGGAGATCATCTGGATGTTGATGCCCTCTTCGGCCAGTGCGCGGAACATCTTGCTGGCTACGCCCACGTGAGAGCGCATGCCCACGCCCACGAGACCGACCTTGCAGATCTTGTCGTCGCCGATGACTTCGCGGGCGCCGACGTGCTTGCTGACATTCTGCAGGGTTTCGAGCGTCTTCTTCAGATCGTTGCGATGGGTCGTAAAGGAAAAATCGGTGAGGCCGTCCTTGCCGACGTTTTGCACGATTACATCGACTTCGATGTTCGCCACGGCGATCGGATCGAGAATCTGATACGCGATTCCCGGCGTGTCGGGCACGCCCAGTACCGTGACTTTTGCCTCATCCCGGTTGAACGCGATTCCGGAAACCAGTGCCTGTTCCATGTCTGCATCTTCCTCAAAAGTGATCAGCGTTCCCGAAACGGCTTCTTCCGCGATCGGGATCTCCGGCGGCGTCAGGCTCGAGAGCACGCGCAGCCGTACTTTGTACTTGCCGGCGAATTCGACCGAGCGGGTCTGCAACACCTTGGAGCCCAGGCTCGCCATTTCCAGCATTTCCTCGAAAGTGATGGTCTTGAGACGTTGCGCCTCGGGCACGATGCGCGGGTCGGTCGTATAAACCCCATCCACGTCGGTGTAGATCTGGCATTCGTCCGCTTTCAGCGCCGCCGCAAACGCCACCCCGGAAGTGTCCGATCCGCCGCGGCCCAGCGTGGTGACGTTGCCTTCGCGATCCACACCCTGGAAGCCGGCCACCACGGCGACATAGCCATCCTTCAGATCGCGGCGGATGTTGCTTTGGTCGATCTCCAGGATGCGCGCCTTGTTGTGAGCGCCATCGGTCAGCACGCGCACCTGGCTACCGGTATAACTGCGCGCCTTGAGCCCGAGATCCATCAGCGCCATCGCCAGCAAACCGATGGTGACCTGCTCTCCGGTCGCGGCGACGACATCGAGTTCGCGCGGATCGGGATGCGTTTGAATCTCCTTCGCGAGCGCGATCAATCGGTTGGTTTCGCCGGACATGGCGGAAACCACCACGACCACTTCGTAACCGGCGGCGTCCCACTTGGCGACGCGCTTGGCGACGTTCTTGATACGCTCGGTCGAGCCGACCGACGTACCACCGTATTTCTGGACGATCAAAGGCATTGGCGAAGCCGTATGGAAAAAGCAGCGATTTTAGCGGATTTCACAACGCGGATAAATAATCCGCCACGGTCTGAATCACGATTCCTGCCGTCTGCCGTGGCTTGTTCATCAAAACACCGAAGTCCTTCATGTCTCCCGTCAACAAGTGAGTCGCCTGG
Source organism: Betaproteobacteria bacterium (assembly GCA_031382195.1). Taxonomy (GTDB): domain Bacteria; phylum Pseudomonadota; class Gammaproteobacteria; order Burkholderiales; family JACQAP01; genus JACQAP01. The sequence goes on along the minus strand of JANMYN010000028.1, from coordinate 613 downwards.
CTGCGAACTGCAGCTTCCATGATCGGCCGGTCCTTTTCCGGCAATTTGACAGGGCAATCCGCCCCGGCGCCCGAAGCAATAATCGAGATTGAATCAATCAGATCCCGCAGGCGTGACTGGGCTTGGGGAAATTTCGAGGCAATATTCCTGCCCGCCTCTTCGGCGGCGTAGCTGCTCGACACAACCTCCCACTTTCCCTTGACGCCGAGTGCGATGACAAGCGCCGCCTTTCCTGCAGGATTGTGCGCGGCCGTAAACAGGACGTTGGCGTCCAGAAAAACTCGATTCACTTGCGGCGGCTGGCTTTTTTGGTAATCGCGGCGCGCTCCGGTCCGGTCAATCGATCCTCTTTATCCCAATTGGCAATGTCCTCGTCCGAATAGTGTTCGATCTCCAGTACCGCGGCCGGACGCAGGACCACCTCGCCGTTGCGCTCCTCGAGCAGGACCACGCCTCCGGCCTTGATGCCGAGCCGCTTGCGCACACCCGCAGGCAACGTAATCTGGCCACGACTGGTGACCAGCACGCTCTCTTTCATGTGTTTGGCTCCTGAATAACGTTCCTGCAGAATAGCTGAAATGCGGAAATTCAGCAATTCCGCTGATGCCAGCGG
>JANMYN010000016.1:0-2745 GCA_031382195.1 Betaproteobacteria bacterium | reverse complement strand
GGCAGAAAGCCGACAACCAGTTGGCGAGCAACGGACCCGGTTCTTCTTTCTCGAGGAAAGGCTGCAGTTCCTTGAGCAGGGCATCCGGATAGGCGAAGGGAAACGATTCCGCGTATTTCTCGACGAAGAAATCGAAGGGATTGATGACCGTCATGTCGGCCACCAGATCGACCGTGACCTTCAACTCCCTGGTCTTGTCCGCGAAGACCAGACGCGCCAGCCAGTTTCCGAATGGATCCTGCTGCCAGTTGATGAAGTGCTTCGGCGTGACCTTCAGCGAATAGCTGTTGATCGGCGTGCGACAATGCGGCGCGGGACGCAGCCGGATTTCATGTGGCGATACATTGACCGGCCGATCGAAGCTGTAGGTCGTCTCGTGGGTAAGCGCAACGCGGATGGTCATGAAGAGCAGTAATTGGTGACTGGTGACTGGTGACTGGCAAAGGCGCGTGAACCTGCAAGCTCGACTTCAAATGCCGTGCCCCTTATGGCCGCAGGCCGGCATCCCGTGGGCGCCCCTCGTCCCCCGGCCCTCGTCCCTGAATTCATTACGACAGCCAGTCAGGGTTGGGCAGTTCGGCGAACACCCGCCGCAACCCGCTGCCCCAGCTCTGGCGGATCATCGTGAAGTACGGATCACCTTCGACGATGCGTTTCTGCACACCCATGCGCAGCGAATCGCGCGGATACCACGCCAGGTCGATCGGCAGACCGACGGAGATGTTGCTGCGAACGGTCGAGTCGAAGGAAATCAGCGCGCATTTCGCCGCTTCGTGATACGGCGTGGCGCTGCTCAACACGCGGTCCAGGATGGGCTTGCCGTATTTGCTCTCCCCTACCTGGAAATAAATCGTGTCGGAAACGGCCTCGATGAAATTGCCTTGCGCATAGATGTTGAACAGGCGCGGCTCTTCGCCCTTGACCTGGCCACCAAGCAACAGCGTGGCGCCGTAATCGATATTGTTTTGCGCGAGATAGGGTCCGTCCCGGCGTTGGATGTCGCGCAATGCATCGCCGACCAGGGTGGCGACGTCGAACAGGCTGCTCACGTTCCAGATCGATTCCTTGTCGGCCTCGAAGTGCTTGTGGCGGTCCAGGATATGCATCACCCCCTGGGTGACGGCCAGATTCCCCGACGACAGGATGACGAACATGCGATCGTCCTTCTGCTCGAAGATTCTCATCTTGCTGAAGGTGGCGATGTGATCGACACCGGCATTGGTGCGGGAATCCGCGGCGAACAGCATTCCCGAATCCAGCTTGATTGCAACACAGTAGGTCATGAACGTTCCATCAGTCGTGGAACCTCATGATAACCCAGCCGCAGCGCCGCCTTCGTTTACGCGTAAGCGACATTGAAAAAGCTGCGGTTGACCTCGTCGCCCAGCTCCTGCAGCCGGCTCAGAAACTCCGTCAGATACTCGTGCAATCCGCCGCTGAAGATCGTATCGATGCGGCCGAAGCGCAGTCCGGCGTGCAATTCGCCGGCGCGACGCAACGCCTCTCCGGAATAGGGAGTGGTAATGGTCTGGAAGATGTTATAGGCCTCTTCCATGCAGGCATGCAACGAACGCGGCATGTCCCGGCGCAGGATCAGGAGATCGGCGACTCGCAGCGGCGTGATGACGTCGCGGTACACCTTGCGGTAGGACTCAAACGCCGATACCGAACGCAGAACCGCCGCCCACTGATAGTAATCGACAGCCCCGCCCACATCCTCCAATTTGGGCAGCAGCACGTGATATTTCACGTCCAGGATGCGCGCCGTGTTGTCGGCGCGCTCCAGAAATGTGCCGAGACGATTGAAATGGAAAGCACTGTCCTTCAGCGCGGTGCCCAGCGTGACGCCGCGGAACAGATGGGAGCGCTCCTTGACCCAGTCGAAAAATTTCAGCGCGCCGTCGCCGGCCAGCCGCGCTTCGGTGAGGTGCTGCAATTCCAGCCAGGTGCCGTTGAGAACCTCCCACATCTCGGAGGTCACATTGCCTCGGACCGCGCGCGCGTTGTCGCGGGCCGCCTTGGCGCACGACACGATGGAACCCGGATTGTCGGCATCGAGCGCCATGAACATCATGACGTCCTTGGCGGTTACCGTGCTATAGCGCCCGGTGAACGGATACAGCGTGCCGGAAATGTTGAGTGGCGCCAACCATTCCGAATCCAGCGCTTCGGACTCTTGCGGCATGAGCGACATGCGATAAGCCACGTCGAGAATGCGCGCGATGTTCTCCGCACGCTCGACGTAGCGGGCCATCCAGTAAAGGTTCGAGGCGGTGCGGCTTAGCATGCGAGCAACGAGGACTCAGGACGCAGGACTGAGGACTCGGTGCAAGCACAGTCTTGGACTACTTGGACCTGAGTCCCGAGTCCTGAGTCCTTTTTCAGCATTCAACGATCCAGGTATCTTTGGTGCCGCCGCCCTGCGAGGAATTCACCACCAGCGAGCCCTCGCGCAAGGCCACGCGGGTCAACCCGCCGGGCACCATCACAACTTCCTTGCCCGACAATACGAATGGGCGCAAATCGATATGGCGCGGCGCCACGCCCTGCTCGACGAAAATCGGGCAGGTAGACAGCGACAGCGTCGGCTGGGCAATGAATTTCTCCGGTGCGTCCAGGATGAGCTGGCGATAGGCTTCGCGCTCGCGATCGGTGGACGTCGGGCCGTTCAGCATGCCGTATCCGCCGGAGCCATGCTCCTCTTTCACCTCCAGTTCGGCCAGAGGCGCCAGGACATACGCGAGG
>JANMYN010000015.1:0-2917 GCA_031382195.1 Betaproteobacteria bacterium | reverse complement strand
GATGATCTTGTGGAACTCGTGCACCGAGCCCGGCCAGCCATGCGAGATCAGCAGCGGCATCGGTTTCGGGCCTTTGCCCTCTTCACGGATGAAATGCACATCGATGCCGGCCAGCTTGACCTTGTACTGCTTGAAGCCGTTCAATTTCGCTTCGTGCTTGCGCCAGTCGTAACCATCCCGCCAATACTCCACCAGCGATTTCAGATAGCGCAGATCGGTGCCGTACTTCCAATTGTTGTCGGGCACCTCGTCGGGCCAGCGGACGCGCGTCAATCGGGCCTTGAGATCGGCGAGCACGTCGTCGCCGACGTGTAACGAGAAGGGCGTGGGTTTGGCAGTCATAATTTACTCCGGGTTCGGAAACACCATTGTTCGCGACTCGTGCCGCGCCGTCCAATACCTTGCGGGCGTCAGATTGATAGCGAGCGCGAATGACAGCGCTGCCGCAACGACTTGCGACAGGTAGCCTCGAATTATCTGGTAGGTGCGATTACGGCCGCGTTGGGCTCTTCGTCGCAGGTGGACTTGTGCGCAGAGTAACCGACGCGGGTGGGGCTGCCGGTCATGAACAGGAATATTTTCTGGATTGCATAGGCTTCCTGCTCGCGGTGATACCAGCGCTGGCACGGCCTCATGTCGTCGTGCTCAAGGCTCATGTCCTGCACATAGTGCACGAGTTCATGCAGCAGTATCGAGCGGTCGAACAGTTGCGTTTCCGGCTTGAGCCGGTCATCCAGGTAGATGCCCTCGCCTGGCCGGTAGGCGGCGAGCGCGGCGCAAGTGGCCTTGCATACAATCGCTTCAATGCGTTCATGCGAAACACGGATGACCTCAGGCACCGCCACCGGCCGGTGATACTTTGAAAGCTGATACAGCGCAGATACCAGTGCCGGCATCAGTTCGGCTTCGGACAATACATCGACACCGGCGTTGCCGAGAAACTTGCGGGAGACCACGCTGCCGTCGTCGGCATAATTGCTGTACATCCCCGCTGCTTCGCCGTGGCCGGAATTCGACATGGCGCGCTTATCGGCGTCCGCCGAATATGCGTTGAACGAAATGGCCAGCGCGCATGCAAAACTTAGCAATACGGCGGGGCGAATGTTCAAGTCGATTTCTCGCCGGGCTGCAAGGGCTGCCGCGGTGTGGGCTTAGGCGGCTGGTTGAGGACGTCGATCGCCGCCGCCCTGTCTTTTGCTCGAGCCAGTTGCTCCGCATCCAGTCGAGCGGTGAGTTCCTGGATGTCCTTGCCGTTGGCCTTGGCCTCTGCACCATCTTCCGGCGGATAGCGCAGATCGGCCACGCTGTACCAGGCCAGCGCTTCGACCGGATCGGCACCCACCGCCCGACCCTCGGCATACATCTTTCCGATGCTGTGCATCGCCGACGCGTAGCCTCGTCCCGCCGATTTGCGGAACCAGGCAAGCGCCTCGGCATCGTCGCGGGTAACGCCACCACCAGCCTCGAACAACAAACCGATGTTGTACATCGCCATCGGCTCACCCTGCTCCGCGGCGCTTTGGTACCACGTCATCGCCATCTGGAGATTGCGCCTGGTGCCAAGGCCGTTCTCATAGAGATCGCCTACGTTGTTCATCGCCCAGGCGTTACCGAGAAAGGCCGACTGATGCCACCAGTTGAATGCCTCGGTGTAATCCTGCGGCACGCCGTGGCCATTGGCGTAAAGCAGGCCGATGTTGTTCATTGCCACGGTGTAGCCTCGTTTGGCCGCTTCCTTCCACCATTTCAATGCTTCTTCGAAGCTTTGCTTGCCGTCGTAGCCTTTTGCCCACAGCAGCGCGATGTTATTCATCGCACGGACGTCCCCCTTGCGCAACAGTTCGGACAGCCGGCCCGGATCGAGCATGTCCTTTCCGGGAGTCAGATCGGTAAAGGTCTCCTCCTGGTCGAAGGCAAGCGCGGCGCCCGAGCAAACCAGGAATAAAGACAATACAAAAAATCGGAGCTTCATGCCTATACCCTCGATCGTGAATAATCGCCAGCCAGCCGCCGAATCATCGTCGGCCTGTTCCGTAGACCATCGTCCTCGACGCCGGTTCAGTGGCCTTGCTCCAGGAACGGAAGCAAATCGCGCAACAGTTCACCCGGCGCCTCTTCCGGGATGAAGTGCCCGCACGGCAACGGATGGCCGCGCACGTCGGTCGCCTTCTCCTTCCACGTGGCCAGGACGTCGAACAATGTATGCATTTTGCCCTGCTCGCCCCAGATGGCCAGCACAGGACACGACAGTTTTTTGCCCAGATCACGTTCGTCATCGGCAATGTCTGCGGTCGCCGCCGCGCGATAGTCTTCCAGTCCGGCGCGTATCGTTCCCGGAAGCGTGAAGGCGCGCAGGTACTCCGCGAACATCGGTTCCTCGATTGCATCCTGGCGGAAGCACAGCGCGCGAAACATGCTGCGCAGAAACGGCTCGGCGCTGTTGGCGAGCATGATTTCCGGCAGGTCGGGAACCTGAAAGAAAAACCAGTGCCAGTATGCAGCCGCCAGATCCTTGCCGGCGTCGCGAAATACGGTGTGCGTCGGCACGATGTCGAGGACCGTGAGATTTTTGATGGCTTCCGGATAGTCCATTGCCAGCCGATGCGACACACGCGCGCCGCGATCGTGGCCGACCAGCGCGAAACGTTCGAAGCCGAGGGCTTTCATCGTTTCCCTGACGTCCTTCGCCATGCTGCGCTTGTCGTAGCCGTCGCGCGGCTTGTCTGAATCGCCATAGCCGCGCAAGTCGGGACATACGACCGTGAAGCGGTTCAGCAGCATCGGCGCCACCTTGCGCCACATCTGCGCCGTTTGCGGATACCCGTGCAGCAACACGACCGGGTCGCCTTCGCCCCCGACCCACGCGTTGATGCGGATACCGTTCGCGCGGACGGTTTGTTGCTGCATGCCCGTCATG
>JANMYN010000342.1:0-2310 GCA_031382195.1 Betaproteobacteria bacterium | reverse complement strand
TTGCAGTGACGCAGCAACGCCAGGTTGATGCGTTGTTGGGCATCCATGAACGCATTGTAGTCCGCCGACAGAATGCAGTAGACGGCTTCGAAGTCCAGGTTGGCGGCGCCGAATTTCTTGATGTGGGCGCGGTCGAATCGTGTGCCGTCCTTGGCTTCGATGATACGCCGTACGGCGGCAACTAGCGACTCCAGGGTCTCCGACGGGGTGTCGTAGGTAACACCAAAGCCGAACACCACGCGGCGCTCTGCCATGCGCTTGTAATTGCGCACGCGGCTCTTGAGCAGATCGTTGTTGGAGAACACCAGTTCCTCGCCCCCCAGGCTCTTGATGCGGGTGGTCTTTAGGCCGATGTGCCTGACGGTGCCCATGAGGTCATCGACCACGATGAAATCACCGACCAGAAAGGGCTTGTCCATTGCGATTGACAGGGACGCGAACAGGTCGCCAAGGATGTTTTGCAGCGCGAGCGCAACGGCGATGCCGCCGATACCCAGACTGGCAACCAGCGTGGTAATGTTGACGCCGAGGTTGTCGAGCAACAGCAGCAGCGCGACGACCCAGATGACATCGATCGGGCGATCCCCCTGCTGGCGCTGCTCAACGCTGCGAAGCAGTCGTTGCAGGAAGATGGCGACCTCGTTCTGGTGATTGAGATGAAACCGGGCGCGGTGGTGGTCGAGGGCTTCTATTCGTATCGTCAGCCAGTTCGGTGGGGCCTGCTCGAAGACCACGTCGTCGGTAACGTCGTCGCCAGCTTCCGGTCCCGTGCCAGCCGGTAATGCAGCGAGAGAGAGTGGCCCTTGTCCTCGACGGTGACTTCGGCGGCTTTCAGCTTCGGCCCGAACGTGTGGTCGAGGGTGCTCCGCCACTGCGCAACTAGGTGCGCGGTGTCCGTTGTCTCGCTGTCCGGCAGACCTTCGGCGCCGTGGTTACCGATGATATAACGCGGCACGAAGCCCAGCCGATCAGAGACGTCGGCGATCGAGCGGCCAGTAACGATTGCGACGGGCAGGTATTCGCCGATGCGTGTCAGTACCCGGGATACGGCCATCGGTGCGCGCGCCTGTTCGGGCAGAGCGACAATCGGCGCGAGCGTACCGTCGAAGTCCAGGGCCAGCAAGGGCGTGTGGGTAAGGATTTCGTCGATGACGTGATCGGCTTCGGGAGAGAAGAGGTGGGTCATGGCTCAGCGTTCCTCCCGTGAAACGATACGCGCGCTGATGCGCTCGGCGCGGCGCAAGCGTGAAGCGTCGAGCAGCATGTTGGCCGCCCATCGGTACACGTTGTCTTCGCGTATGATGCTGCGCATATGCACAGCCTGCTCTTCCCGGCTCATCGTCAGTCCTCGGTAGATCGCGTCCGCAGTCTCCTCCACGTTGTCAGGGTTCACGATTAGGGCGTTGTCCAACTCTCGCGCAGCCCCGGTGAACTGGCTGAGCACCAGCGTGCCCTGCTCGTCGTCGCGCGCGGCTGCGAATTCCTTGGCGACCAGATTCATGCCGTCGTGCAGGCTGGTGACTACGCAGCAGTCTGCGCCCCGGTAGTGGCGAATCACGGATTCGCTGTCCTGATGTTCGGCAATCAGGCAGACCGGCCGCCAGTTGCTGTCGCCGTGGCGTACGTTGATACGCTCTGCAAGGGTATGCGTCTGCTGGGCGAAGAGCTGATACTCGTCCAGCGAGGAACGGGTGGGGGCAGCAAATTGCACGAAGCTGAGGCGCCCGCACAGTTCCACGGTTTGGGCTTCCCCTATTATCACCGACACTTTGCCAAGCCTGGGAAGCGTCTTTCGAATTCAGGCGGGGTGGCCCGGGCCGTGCTACGCCCTCTTGATGGGCGTTAGAACGTCATGGTTGCACTGAAGCCTGCCTGGTCATCGGCGTCACGCGCCACACGATATTGCCGACGTCGTCAGCGACCAGCAGTGCGCCCGCTTTATCCATCGTCACGCCGACCGGGCGGCCATACGCATCGCCATCAGCACTGAGGAAGCCGGTAAGAATGTCTTCGGCGTCACCGGCCGGACGGCCGTTCGCAAACGGCACAAAGATCACCTTGTATCCGCTGGGCGGCCTGCGGTTCCAGGAGCCGTGCTGGCCGACGAATGCGCCGTTCGCATAGTGCGAGGGCAGGAGTTTTCCGTCATTGAAGACCAGTCCGAGCGAAGCGGCGTGCGGTCCGAGCGCATAGTCCGGTGAAATGGCCTTGGCCACCAGATCGGAGCGGGGCGGTTTGACGCGTTCGTCGACGTGCTGGCCGTAATAGCTATAAGGCCAGCCGTAGAAACCACCATCCTTCACCGATGTC
>JANMYN010000006.1:0-2302 GCA_031382195.1 Betaproteobacteria bacterium | reverse complement strand
CGATAACCGCATGGAAGCGCGGCGAGTGGACCGTGCAGGTCGCCGGCAAGCCGGAGAGCGTGCTGGCGGCATCGTGGCGGTTTACCTACCCGTACAACCTGACCGGCCTGCCTGCCATCTCCGTGCCTTGCGGCTTCGATCACGACGGCCTCCCGATCGGCCTGCAGATCGCCGGACGGCCGTTCGATGAGGTAAGCGTGCTTCGCATTGCGCACGCCTACGAACGCGGCCACGACTGGAAGGACCGGCGGCCGGACATCTGATTTGGGGGAAGAAAAATGACGAACAAGACCGAGAGCGCGTTTCGCGTCGCGTGCCTGCAAATGGAGCCCAGGATCGGGCGCAAGGCCGACAACGTTGCGCGCAGCCTCGAGCTGATTGCGCAGGCGGGGCAGGCCGGCGCAAACCTGGTCGTGCTCCCCGAACTGTGCAATTCCGGCTACGTGTTTGCCACGCGCGACGAAGCCTTCGCGCTGGCCGAGGCCGTGCCCGGCGGCCCGACCTGCGAGGCGTGGGTGGACGCCGCGCGCAAGTATGCGCTGTTCATCGTTGCCGGCATCACCGAGCGCGATGGCGACAAGCTCTATAACGCGGCCGTCGTGGTCGGTCCGTCGGGTTATGTCGGGACTTATCGCAAGAATCATTTGTGGGGCGAGGAAAACCTGTTCTTCGAACCCGGCAATCTTGGCGTGCCGGTGTTTCATGTCGGCGCCGGCCGCATCGCCTGCGCGATTTGCTACGACATCTGGTTTCCGGAGATTTTCCGCCTCGCTGCGCTGCAGGGCGCCGACCTGTTGTGCGTGCCAACGAACTGGGTGCCGATGCCGGCGCAGCCGGATAACCTTCCGGTCATGGCCAACATCCTGACGATGGGCGGCGCGCATTCCAATTCGATGTTCGTCGCGGCCGCCGATCGCATCGGCGTCGAGCGCGGGCAGCCCTTCCTTGGCAACAGCCTGATCGTCAGCCACGCCGGGTGGCCAGTTGCGGGCCCGGCCAGCTTCGATCGTGAAGAGATCCTGATTGCCGATCTGAACCTGGCGGACGCCCGGCGCAAGCGGAACCTGAACGAGTTCAACCAATTGCTGCGCGATCGCCGCACCGACACCTACGGCGAAATGCTGGGGGCAAACGCCAAGCCCGGCTGGTATTGATCGCGCGGCAAGGCCGCGGCATCCGCGGGGTTCGCGGAATTCGGACCATCATCGGAGCGGATCGCGGGGCGCGCAGCGATAGCGCCCCGATGGCACGTGAGCGTCGATCGTTTGGAATTCAACCGATGACTTGACGGTGATCAGCGCCGGCCACGGCGCACCCGGCGGGCATGCGTCCGTCCCGGCGGGACCGTGTTACCGATCTTGTGCCAGTCATGCCCTTCGCGCTGCACTGTTCACGAATGCCTGCGTCGCTTACCATCTGCCCAGTCGCGGGGCGATGCAAAAAGGAAATTAGAAATGCGGGGCATGAAGTACGCGCTGTCGAGCGCAATTGCGGTCGGAATTCTGGTGGCGGGTGCGGGCTACGCGGACGACCCACTATTCGACGTGGTGATCGAGCACGGTCGGGTCATGGATCCCGAATCCGGGCTCGACGCGGTGCGCAGCATCGGCATTGCCGAGGGCGTGGTGCGGATGATCAGCGGCCGCCCCCTGCGGGGGAAACGCACCATCGACGCCGCGGGTCTGGTGGTGGCGCCGGGATTCATCGATTTGCACTGGCACGGCACGAAACCTGAAAGCCATCTCTATCAGGCGATGGACGGCGTGACCGCTTCGCTGGAACTGGAAATCGGCGTCGGTGACATCGATCGCTGGTATGCGGAGCGGGAAGGCCGCGAGCCGATTCACTATGGCGCGGCGATCGGCCACGTTCCGGTGCGCATGCAAGTCAAGCACGACGACGGCGAATTCCTGCCGAAGGGGCCGGGCGCGAAGGGCGAGCTGAACGAGCAGGAACTCGCGCAGATCAAACAGCACATCGAGCATGGGTTGCAGCGCGGCGCGGTAGCGGTCGGCATGGGCATCGTTTACACGCCGGCCGCGACCGACTGGGAATTGCTGGAGGTTTACCGGATTGCCGCCAAGTACCACGCCTTTACCCACGTGCACGTGCGCGGCGCATCGAGTGCCGCGGGTGCGGGTGCCGACCGCGAGATGGGGTTGCTGGAGGTGATCGCACTGTCGGCGGTGACCGGGACGCCGGTGCATATCGCGCACATTCAGAGCAGCGGCCAGGCATCCACCCCGCGCATGCTCGGCATCATCGCTGAAGCGCGCTCGCGCGGTGTTGACATCACGACTGA
>JANMYN010000331.1:0-11565 GCA_031382195.1 Betaproteobacteria bacterium | reverse complement strand
GGGTGAATTCGTCACGCGCGACGAAAATCTGATCGATATTGAAACCGACAAGGTGGTGCTGGAGCTGCCGGCGCCCCAATCGGGCGTACTGGCCAAGATCATCAAGGGTGACGGCGGTACGGTTGCCAGCAACGAGGTGATAGCGACGATCGATACCGACGCCAAGGCTCCAGCCGGCGCCTCGACGACAGCTGCCGTTGCAAGTGCGTCCAAGCCGGCGGCGGCCGGGGCGAAGTCGGAAGCGCCTGCGATCGCGCCTTCGGCAAAGTCAGGATCACCGGCGGTCATGCCCTCGGCAAAGAAAATCGCTGCCGACAACAATCTCGACACCGCGCAGATTAGCGGCACCGGCCGCGGCGGCCGCGTCACCAAGGAGGACGTGACCAACTTGCTGCAGGCGGCAGCTACCCCGGCGAAGCCACCGGTAGCGTTGCCATCCCCGGTGAATATCGATCGCGTACTGGGCGACCGGCCCGAGCAACGCGTGGCCATGTCGCGCCTGCGCCAGCGCGTCGCCCAGAGGCTGGTGGAGTCGCAATCCACCGCGGCGATTCTGACCACGTTCAACGAAATCAACATGCAGCCGGTGATGGACCTGCGCAATCGCCACAAGGACAAGTTCGAGAAGGAACATGGCGTCAAACTTGGATTCATGTCCTTTTTTGTAAAGGCCGCTGTCCACGCCTTGAAGAAATTTCCCGTGGTGAACGCCTCGGTGGATGGCACCGACATCGTCTATCACGGCTATTTCGACGTGGGCATCGCAGTTGGCAGTCCGCGCGGACTAGTGGTGCCGATCCTGCGCAACTGCGATGAGCTTTCCTTCGCGGATATCGAGAAGCAGATCACCGATTTCGGCAAGCGTGCCCAGGACGGCAAGCTCACGATTGAGGAACTCACGGGCGGCACCTTCTCGATTTCCAATGGCGGCGTTTTCGGCTCCATGCTCTCCACGCCGATCATCAACCCGCCGCAAAGCGCAATTTTGGGCGTGCACGCGACCAAGGACCGCCCGGTAGTTGAGAATGGACAGATCGTCGTGCGTCCGATGAATTACCTTGCCCTGTCCTACGATCACCGCATCATCGACGGCCGCGAAGCCGTGCTGTTCCTGGTGAGTGTCAAGGATGCCCTCGAGGATCCTTCGCGCTTGCTGCTGGAGCTCTGAACAACCTTTGCCGCCAAGACGCCAGAAGCGCCAGGAAAACCAAGAGCAAGTTCTTCAGCGCAAAGGAGTTCAAAGGAAATAAGCGAACCGCAAAAATTCGCGTATCTCCGTGCTATGTGCAGCGGAAGATTTTATTGACAGGTTTTCTTGGCGCCTCAAGCTCTTAGAGAAAAAACATGGCAAAAAGCTTTGACGTCGCAGTGATCGGAGCCGGACCTGGCGGATACACGGCCGCCATACGCGCCGCACAGCTCGGCCTGAATACAGTCTGCATCGACGACTGGAAAAACGCCAAAGGTAAAGCGAGCCTCGGCGGAACCTGCCTGAATGTCGGGTGCATTCCTTCCAAGGCGTTGCTCGAATCCTCGGAAAACTACGAGCGCGCGCTGCACAAGTTCGGCGAGCATGGAATCGCCGTAAAAAATGTCACCATCGACGTGGCGATGATGATGGCGCGCAAGGACAAAATCGTCGACACCTTCACCGGTGGCATCGGACTGCTGTTCCGAAAGAACAAGGTTGCGTCGATGCACGGCCGTGGGCGATTCGTTGGTACGGCGGGTGCCTATCAGATCGAAGTCACGGATGGGAAAATCGCTGAAACTATCGAGGCAAAACACGTGATCATCGCGACTGGTTCGAGCCCGCGGCAATTGCAGTTTGCCCCGGTGGACAACGATCGAATCGTGGACAATTTAGGCGCCTTGTCGTTGGCTGATATCCCGAAACGCCTGGGCGTGATTGGCGCTGGCGTCATAGGCCTGGAAATGGGCAGTGTGTGGAAGCGCCTGGGATCCGAGGTGACAATTCTCGAGGCATTGCCAGCCTTCCTGCAGAGCGCAGATGAACAGGTAGCCAAGGAGGCGTTCCGGATTTTCACCAAAGTCCTGGGGCTCGATATCCGGCTTGGCGTGAAGATAGCCAACGTCAAGACGTCCAAGAAGTCCGTGACGGTCGAATTTGACGACGCGGTGGGTGAGCAGAAGGCGGAATTCGACAGGTTGATTGTGGCGGTCGGACGCGTGCCCAATTCCGTGAATCTCGGCGCGGAAGCGGTCGAGCTCAAAATCGACGAACGCGGTTTCGTCGAGGTGGACGAGCATTGCCGCACCAACCTGTCGAATGTTTACGCGATCGGCGACGTAGTACGCGGGCCGATGCTCGCTCATAAATCGTCTGAAGAGGGCGTTGCGGTCGCTGAAATGATCGCCGGGCAATCCGGACACGTCAACCTGGACACGGTCCCGTGGGTGATTTACACATCGCCGGAAATCGCATGGGTGGGTAAGACCGAGCAGGAATTGAAAGCAAAAGGCATCGAATATCGTGCCGGACAGTTTCCGTTCATCGTGAACGGCCGTGCACGGGCGATAGGCGAGACAGCCGGCCTTGTGAAAATGCTGACGGACGCAAGAACCGATCGCATCCTCGGTGTGCACATGATCGGACCGTATGCGTCCGAACTGATATCGGAAGCCGTTGTGGCGATGGAGTTCGGCGCGACTTCCGAGGATATTGCACGCATCGTTCACGCCCATCCGACTCTCTCGGAAGCCTTGCACGAAGCAGCGCTCGCCGTGGACAAGCGCACGATCAATCTCTGATGGGCCAGCCGGCACAGGCGAACGAACCTCAGTCCTTCGTCGACTACGCCCGGCAGGAAGCACAGTCGCACGGCTTCTCACTTGATTCCGCTCAGCTCGAGGTGGTCGGGCATTTCCAGCGGCTGCACAGCGAACTGACCCAGGCAGAACAGACAGGTTATTCGCTGCTCAGCGTATTCATGCGTGAACGCCCGATCCGCGGCCTTTATCTCTGGGGTGGGGTGGGCCGGGGCAAAAGCTTCCTCATGGATACATTCTTCGACTCGGTTGCGATCGCTCGCAAGAGCCGGGTGCATTTCCACCGTTTCATGCAGGACATCCATCATCGACTGCGAGATTTGCAGGGGGAAGAAAATCCGCTGCAGCACATCGCCGGTGACATCGCAGAGGAGTTTCGCCTGCTCTGTCTCGATGAATTCCACGTCACCGACATCGGTGATGCGATGCTGATGCGTAACCTGCTGGAGGGATTATTCGCCGAGGGCCTGGTGCTGGTGACGACATCCAACCAGACTCCGGACGCGCTCTATCGCGATGGTCTGCAACGAGCGCAGTTTCTGCCCGCGATCGAACTGCTCAAGCAAAACCTCGAAGTCGTAGAGGTCGACGGCGGTGCGGACTATCGACTGCGGGTGCTGGAGAAAGGCGGCGTTTTTCATTTTCCCGCCGACGCCATGGCCGACAAAGCGATGACACAAACCTTCGAGGCCATCGCCGGCGGTCAGGGCGGGCGCGATGTCGAGCTGGAAATAGAAGGCCGTACAATACGGGCGTTACGGATCGGCCCGGGCGTGGCGTGGGTCCGTTTCGAGGAGTTGTGCGGCGGCCCGCGCGGCCAAGCCGATTACATCGAACTCGCCCGCCGCTATCACACCGTGTTGATCTCCGAAGTGCCGCGAATGGGGACGGCAGAGGCGGATCGGCGACGGCGCTTTTCCTGGCTGATAGACGAATTTTATGACCGCCGCGTCAAGCTGATTCTTTCCGCCGAGGCGCATTTTACGGATTTGCTGGAGGCCGCAACAGGCGAGGTGGCAGTCGAACGCACCGCGAGCCGGCTCGTGGAAATGCAGACGCATCAGTATCTGAGCGAAGCCCATCTCCCTTAGTATGCAGAAAACATGCCCCGAGGAGAAACGAAAATGACGACGCTGAAGGCCTACCGGATATTCAACGAAAACGGCAAAGTAGCAGGCCGCTACGTAGACATGAAACTCGATGAACTGGATGCCGGGAACGTCGTCATCAAAGTCGCGTATTCGAGCGTCAACTTCAAGGATGCGCTGGCGGCGACCGGTACAGGCAGGATCATTCGCCGTTTTCCCTGCGTCGGTGGCATCGATCTCTCGGGCACTGTCACGGAATCGGGCGATGCGCGATTCAAGAAAGGCGATGCGGTCATCGCCACCAGCTACGACATTGGAGTCGCGCACGACGGCGGCTACGCGCAATACGCGCGCATCCCCGCCGACTGGATAGTCCCCCTGCCGAAGGGCCTGGATTTGTTCGAATCGATGGCATTGGGCACGGCGGGATTCACCGCGGCGCTGGCTGTCGAACGCATGGAGCACGACGGTCTGAAACCCGCGAACGGACCGGTGATCGTCACCGGGGCGACCGGAGGTGTTGGCAGCATCGCCATCGACATTCTCGCCGGCGCCGGGTATCACGTCGTCGCGCTGACCGGCAAGGAAAATGAGACCGATTACCTCAAAGGTCTCGGCGCGAAGGAGGTCATGCTGCGTGACGGTCTCGACCTTGCGAAAATTAAACCGCTCGACAAGGCAACCTGGGCCGGCGCGGTCGACAATCTCGGCGGCGACGTCCTGGCATGGCTTGCCGGCACCATGCAAATCGGCGGCACGCTCGCGAGCATCGGTCTGGCGGCAAGCCACACTTTCAATACCACGGTCATGCCGTTCATCCTGCGCGGGGTCAGCCTGCTGGGCGTGGATTCGGTCAACGCGCCGATGCCGCTGCGCGAGAAAGTCTGGAAGCGCCTGGGGAGCGATCTGAAACCACGACATCTCAAGAGTATCGTGACGACGGTCGATTTTGCCGATCTGCCGGGCGGGTTCGAAAAAGTCATGAATGCAAAAATGCGCGGCCGCGCGGCCGTCAAGATCGCCTGAACGGGCGGCACCAGGGAGGAAACCCCATGGCACAGACTTATGCCGAATTTCATCGCCGCTCGATGGAAGACCGCGACGGATTCTGGCGGGAGCAGGCAATGCTGATCGACTGGCAGCGGCCTTTCGATCGCGTGCTCGACTACAGCCGACCGCCGTTCGCCCGATGGTTCGTCGGCGGACTGAGCAATCTCTGCCATAACGCCGTCGACCGGCATCTCGCAGTACGCGGCGACCAGAAAGCCCTTATCTGGATCTCGACGGAACTCGACAAGACCGAATCTTTCACCTACCGGCAGCTTTATGACCAAGTAAACCGTGTCGCAGCCATGATGCAGGCGCTGGGCCTGAAGCGCGGCGATAGGGTGATTATCTACATGCCGAACATGCCGGAAGCGGTGTTCGCGATCCTCGCGTGCGCGCGCCTGGGCGCAGTTCATTCCGTGGTGTTTGGCGGCTTCGCCGCCGCCAGCCTGGCGGCGCGTATCGACGACGCGCGCCCGACGTTGATGGTCACGGCGGACGGCGGCAGCCGCATGGGCAAGGTGATTGCCTACAAGCCGCTGGTGGACGAATCCATCAGGCTATCAAAGCACCCGCCGGCCAAAGTTCTGATCTATCACCGTGGCCTCGATCCACAAATGCCAAAAGTTCCGGGAAGAGATGTCGATTGGGCAGAGCTTGCCCGCGCGCACGAACGCGCCGCGATTCCCTGCACCTGGCTCGAATCGTCCGAACCGTCGTACATTCTTTACACCTCCGGCACCACCGGCAAGCCGAAGGGTGTTCAGCGCGACGTCGGCGGCCATGCAGTTGCGATGGCCGCTTCGATGAAACATATTTACTGCGGCGGCGCCGGCGATACCATTTTCACCACGTCCGATATCGGCTGGGCGGTAGGGCACTCGTACATCATCTATGCGCCTCTGATTGCAGGCCTTACGTCGATTTTATACGAAGGCGTGCCGATTCGGCCTGATGCCGGGGTGTGGTGGAAGATCGTGCAGGAGCACAGGGTCAATGTCATGTTTTCGGCGCCGACTGCGATCCGTGTCCTGAAGAAACATGATCCGGCGTTTCTGAAAAAATACGACCTGTCATCCCTGAGGCATTTGTTCCTCGCCGGCGAGCCGTTGGATGAATCGACACATGCGTGGATCTCCGAGGGACTCGGCAAACCGGTGATCGATCATTACTGGCAGACCGAGACCGGCTGGCCTGTCCTGACCGCGCTACCTGGCGTGGAGAAGACGCCAATCAAATTCGGCAGCCCTTCGTTCCCGGCCTACGGCTATGACCTGAAGTTGCTTCGCGAGACGGATGCAAGCGAGGCCGGCGCCGAGGAAAAGGCCGTGGTGGTGATCGAGCCGCCGCTTCCGCCGGGTTGCATGACCACCATCTGGGGTGACGATGAACGATACGTTAGGACCTATTTCTCCACGTTCTCGAAGAAACTGGTCTACTCGACTTTCGACTGGGGAATTCGAGACCGGGACGGCTATTACTTCATCCTCGGCCGCACCGACGATGTGATCAACGTAGCCGGCCATCGCCTCGGC
Organism: Betaproteobacteria bacterium; assembly: GCA_031382195.1. GTDB lineage: Bacteria > Pseudomonadota > Gammaproteobacteria > Burkholderiales > JACQAP01 > JACQAP01. The sequence goes on along the minus strand of JANMYN010000331.1, from coordinate 5,105 downwards.
ACTCGGGAAATCGAGGAAGCGGTGCAGGCCCACGCAAACATCGCCGAAGTCGCTGTAGTGGGCGTCAACGACCCGCTGAAAGGGCAGGTGCCCCTGGCGTTCGCCGTAGTCAAGGATGCGGGGAAAATCTCCACACCGGAACAACGTGCCGCGCAGGAAAAGGAGGTAATGGCCACCGTGGACTCGCAATTGGGAGCCATTGCCAGACCGGTGCGGGTACATTTCGTAAACCTGCTGCCGAAAACACGATCCGGAAAATTACTCCGCCGCAGCATCCAGGCGCTGGCTGAAGGACGCGACCCGGGGGATCTTACGACGCTGGAAGATCCCGGCGCGCTGGAGCAGATACGCGCAGCGCTCAAAGGGCAGTGATTGGTGACAAGTGATTAGTAATTGGTAATTGGTCTGGCTAAGAACTTAAGGCGCGGCGCACATTCCGCCTTTACCAATCACCAATCACCAATCACCAATCACGGCTCTTACTGCGTTCTCGGATCGTCGTCCGGGTTGATGTACTCGATGGGCTTCTCGATCGGCCCCGTGCCCGTTTCCTGAATGAACACTTCGGTACGGGCCCAGGCATAGTGCGGCACGCCCGCCTTGGTGATGTAGAACGCCCCGGCCTGGAATTCCTTCATGACCATCGGATTGTAACGTTCGCCAACCCCGGCCCAGTAGGTTCCTTTCAGTACGGTGACCGTACGTTCGTCGGGATGCTTATGTGGCGGTAGTTTGTATCCGGAGGGCATCTTTGCACGGAAGATGTAGGGACCCGGTTGCGATGGATTGCCGTAGAGCAGCACCATGTGCATGCCGTAGGGCGCCGATTTGTTGGGCACCCATTTGATGTTTTCCGAATCGGCGGTAACGAAATTGCCGTTCATCAATACCGTCATGCCGTCGTTTTCCCCCTCGCCATAGGCAACGGGCAGCGCCAGCAATCCCAGGGACAAGCCTGTGACCAGCGCGAGCTTCTTGATCGAGACTTCCATCCAACTTCTCCTCTCGTTCTTGATTTAATTTGTTTGTTTCCCCGCGCGAAATGGTATCACCTTATTGAAGGAGGGGCGCTCGCCTGGGATAATGCACCGATCGCGCGTTGTCCCAAGCAATCGGTGATTGCTTGGTCGAACCAGAGGGTTCGAATGAGCCCTCCGCCTGCGCCAATTAAAAAAGACCCGCATGGGGTCTTTTTTAATTGGCGGAGAGGGAGGGATTCGAACCCTCGTTAGGCTATTAACCTAAACACGCTTTCCAGGCGTGCGACTTAAACCGCTCATCCACCTCTCCGCATCTTCAAAACTTTCCGGTCTGCCCTGTTGACCCACGGTTCGCGGAAGGCGCGAAGAATACTTGAGACCCTCTTTCAAGTCAAAGAAACAAGGAGTTCCGCTCAGCAATCTTTGCGTGAACGTAAGCTACATGCCCTTCTTCAACTGCTCCAGGATGGCCGGGTTCTCAAGAGTCGAAATATCCTGCGTAATCTCTTCGCCTCTGGCGATCGAGCGCAACAGGCGCCGCATGATTTTGCCAGAGCGCGTTTTTGGCAGATTGTCGCCGAAGCGAATTTCCTTGGGCTTCGCGATCGGACCAATTTCCTTGCCGACCCAATCGCGCAACTCCTGCGCCATGCGTTTGGCTTCGTCCCCGGTCGGGCGCGGCCCCTTGGTGACGACGAAAGCAACGACGGCTTCCCCGGTGAGGTCGTCGGGACGCCCGACCACGGCGGCTTCGGCAACCAGTTTCGTGTTCGCCACCAGCGCAGATTCGATTTCCATCGTCCCCAATCGATGACCCGACACGTTCAGCACGTCGTCGATGCGCCCCATGATCCAGAAATAGCCGTCGAGGTCGCGGCTTGCACCGTCGCCGGCCAGGTAGTACTTGCCTTTGAAATCCTCGGGGTAATAATTTTTCTTGAAGCGCTCCGGATCTCCCCAGATGGTGCGGATCATCGAAGGCCACGGCTTCTTGATGACGAGAATTCCGCCTTTGCCTTTCTCGACATCGTGCCCGGTCTCATCGACGATCGCGGCGATGATGCCCGGCAGCGGCATCGTGCAGGAGCCCGGCTTGAGCGGCGTGGCGCCGGGCAGAGGCGTGATCATGTGCCCGCCGGTTTCGGTCTGCCACCAGGTATCGACTATCGGACAACGCGCGCCGCCAACGGTGTTGTAGTACCACATCCAGGCTTCCGGATTGATCGGTTCGCCGACCGATCCCAGCAGCCGCAGACTGGTCAGATCGTATTTCTTCGGCAGGTCGGCTCCGGCCTTGATCAATGAGCGGATTGCGGTCGGGGCGGTGTAGAACACCGTTACCGCGTGGTCGTGGATGATTTTCCAGAATCGACCCGCATCCGGGAACGTCGGCACGCCTTCGAATATAATTTCCGTTGCGCCGACCGCGAGCGGGCCATAAGTAATATAGGTATGACCCGTTACCCAGCCGACGTCCGCCGTGCACCAGAATACGTCGGCCGCCTTGTAGTCGAACGTCCACTTCATCGTCAGCATCGCTTGCAGCAGGTAGCCGGCGCTCGAGTGTTGTACACCCTTGGGTTTGCCGGTGGACCCTGACGTGTAGAGGATGAACAGCGGATGTTCGGCGCCGATCCATACCGGTTCGCAAGCGTTGGGTTGGTTCTGCACGAGATCGTGCCACCAGATGTCGCGCGCCGTGTCCATGCCGGTCGGGCTGCCGGTGCGTTTGTAGACCACGACATTCTTGATGCTCTCGCATCCGCCCATCGCCAAAGCTTCATCTATCGCTGGTTTGAGCGCGATCTCCTTGCCGCCTCGCATCTGTCCGTCTGCGGTGACGACCGTAGTAGCCCCCGCATCGATGATGCGCTCCTGAAGGCTCTTGGCGGAGAAGCCACCGAACACGACCGAGTGCGTCGCGCCGATGCGCGCGCAGGCCTGCATGGCAATAACGGCTTCGATCGACATCGGCATGTAGACGATGACGCGATCGCCGGATCGCACACCAACAGACTTCAGCCCGTTCGCGAACTGGCAAACAAGGTGATACAACTGCTTATAAGTGATCTTGGTAACGGCGCCGTCATCGGCCTCGAAAATGATCGCGATCTTGTTCGGCTGGTTGTTGAGGTGGCGATCCAGGCAGTTGTAGGAAACGTTCAGTTCGCCGTCGCCGAACCATTCAAAAAAAGGCGCTTTGCGTTCGTCCAGCACTTTCGTAAAGGGCTTGTGCCAGAGGATGTTGTCTCTCGCCAGTCGCGCCCAGAAACCTTCGTAGTCCTTTTCGGCTTCTGCGCACAATGCTTCGTACGCCGGCATGCCGGAGACATTTGCCTGCTTGACGAAATCCGCGGTTGGCGGGAACACTCGGGTTTCATGCAAGACCGATTCGATCGTGCTCATTTTTTCCTCCCCAATTTTTTCTGCCGTTTGGCTACCGGCGGCAAATCCTTCCGACGAATTATAGCGAGAAGTCCCGCGTGCCACCTCCGGCCGCAACGAAAGCGCTTTTTTCGTAGTGTAGAATGCGCGCGCCCACACTGGCCCGACGTCCAACATCTGTGGATTCGGGTAACAGCGAATCACAAGGGATGGTCATGGCGTATACTTGGCGTATCGCGACGGTGCAGCGCACCGCTCACTGAAAACCTCGCACTCCGCCGATCTGCACATGACCGCCATTGCCCAGGAAGACCTCGTTGAAAGCGTCGCCGACGCCCTGCAGTACATCTCCTATTTCCATCCGATGGACTATATCGAGGCCCTCGGAGAGGCTTACCGCATCGAGCAATCGCCTGCAGCACGCGATGCGATCGCGCAAATCCTGACGAATTCCCGGATGTGCGCGGAGGGCAAGCGGCCCATCTGCCAGGACACGGGGATCGTGGTCGCCTTCCTGAGTATCGGCATGGATGTGCGCTGGGAAGGCGCGACCATGAGCGTGGCTGATATGGTCAATGAAGGCGTGCGGCGTGCGTATCTGCATCCGGACAACAAGCTGCGCGCTTCGATCCTTTCCGATCCGGCCGGTGGGCGCAAGAACACCAAGGATAACACCCCGGCCGTGATCCACATGGAAGTCGTACCCGGAAATACGGTCGACGTAAAAATCGCCGCGAAAGGCGGGGGCTCGGAAAACAAGTCCAAATTCGTGATGCTGAATCCCTCGGACAGCATTGTGGATTGGGTCATGAAAACCGTGCCCACCATGGGCGCGGGTTGGTGTCCGCCGGGCATGCTCGGCATCGGTATCGGCGGCACGGCGGAAAAAGCAATGGTGCTTGCCAAGGAATCACTGATGGACCCGATCGACATGCACGAACTGAAGCGACGCGGGCCGAAGAACCGGCTCGAGGAGTTGCGCCTCGAAATCTGCGACAAGGTCAATGCGCTGGGCATTGGCGCGCAGGGTCTCGGTGGATTGACCACGGTGCTCGACGTCAAGATCCTCGACTATCCCACGCATGCAGCGTCGCTTCCGGTTGCGATGATTCCGAACTGTGCGGCGACGCGCCATGCGCATTTCACGCTGGATGGCAGTGGCGTGGCGCGGCTTGAAGCGCCCAGCCTCGAGCGCTGGCCGGACGTGCACTGGGCGCCGGCGCCGTCTTCACGCCGTGTCGATTTGAACAAGGTAACGCGCGAAGATATCGCCGGCTGGAAGCCGGGTGAAACGCTGCTGCTGAACGGCCGCATATTGACCGGCCGGGATGCGGCGCACAAGCGCATCCAGGATTTACTGACGAAGGGCGAGGGGCTTCCCGCGGGCGTCGATTTCAGGAACCGCTTCATTTACTACGTCGGGCCGGTCGATGCGGTGCGAGACGAAGCAGTGGGTCCAGCCGGACCAACGACCGCCACGCGCATGGATAAATTTACGGAGACCATGCTTTCGCAAACCGGATTGCTCGGCATGATCGGCAAGGCCGAACGCGGCCCGGCGGCGATTGAGGCGATTCGCAAGCACAGGGCGGTCTACCTGATGGCGGTCGGCGGCGCTGCCTACCTCGTGTCGAAGGCAATCAAATCTTCACGCGTGGTCGCGTTTGCCGATCTCGGGATGGAAGCGATCTACGAATTTGAAGTCAAGGACATGCCGGTCACGGTCGCAGTCGATGTCAA
>JANMYN010000328.1:0-4498 GCA_031382195.1 Betaproteobacteria bacterium | reverse complement strand
TTACCCAACCCTTGAGCACATACACCATCTGAAATTCGACCTCATGATGATGGCGCTCGGGATGCATTTGTGCGCCCGGCTTGGCGCGAATGACGTGCGCGACGACAGCGCCGTTGGTGGCATCGCGAATGCCGAGGTCGCGATACTGGAAGAATGGTCGCAGGCCGTCGTCCTTGAACTCGCTGCTATCGGTATGACTTACCGAGAACTTGTAACTGTGGTCCATAATGCGAATTCCTTTGCGAAGGTTAGTCGTGCACCCGCGACCATTATGATCCGCGCCGCCGGGAATTTCAGTTCTGGTAGTGCAGTCGCAGCCCCGGGCGCGGCCAGTCGGCTTCCAGCAATGTGCCGTAGTTCGACAAGGTCACGTAGGCCTTGCGCAAGCCGGCCCCGCCGAATGCAAGGTTAGTGCAGTAGTGCTCGGGCGCTTCGTGGAACTCGAGCCATTCGCCGGCCGGGGAAATCACGCTGACGCCACCGCGTATCAGCGTCGCCACGCAAACGTTGCCATTTTCTTCCACCGCCATGGAATCGAAACGCTGGTAGCCGGGCAGGCCCGCCACCAATTTTCCGCCGTGGACCGATGGCCACGGCTGTTTCTCCAGCGCGCCCTCGCCGGTGATCCGGAACGACCACAGGCGGCTGGTCTCGGTCTCCGCGACGTAAAGAATATTCCCGTCGGGCGACAGTCCCACGCCGTTGGGCGTGATGATCGGAAACACGGCTTCCCTGATGAGACTGCCATCGGTGCGGGCGTAGTAGACCGCGCCGCGATCCATCTGGCGAGCGTACACCTTGCCCAGATCGGTAAACCAGAAACCGCCCTTGCCATCGAAAACAATGTCGTTGGGCCCTTTCAACGATATCCCATTGCATTCGCGGTAGAGCACTTCGATCTTGCCCGTGGACAAGTCCACGCGTTCGATGCGCCCGCCCGAGTAATCGTCCGCGCGACCCGACGGCCGCATGTAACCGCCGGCCTCACGGTGCCAGTTGAATCCGCCGTTGTTGCAAAGGTAACACTTGCCGTCCGGGCCGATCGCCGCGCCGTTCGGGCCACCGCCGGTGTGCGCGACGACCTCGACGCGCCCGTTCCGGTCGACGCGGGACAGGGTACCGCGCTCTATCTCCACCAACAGCACCGACCCGTCCGCCATTGCGATCGGGCCTTCGGGAAACCGCAGACCCTTCGCCAGTTCGCGCCCTTTCAGTTTGAGCATAGCCGTCATCGCCGGGCCCTCGCGTTTTTATTCTTTCAGGCGGTAGGCTTTAGCGCATGAATACCAGCACGGTCGCGCCGTTCGGGCTTTCCAGCACGAGCTGTTGCCCGTCCACCCGGTATTGCGTCGTGCGCCGCAGGGACTCGAGGAAAGTCCGCTCCTGCAGCATCAATGGCGGCGGTCCCGCCGTTTTCGTGACGGCAAATCCGGCACGCGGCCACTGGAGATTCCCATCGACATCGAATCGGTAGGTACCCGAAAACCGGTTCACTGACGCATTGCCCGCTATTTTTCCGGAGGGATCGAAAGCAACGGTGACAGTGGAATCGGCAACGATCGGCTTCTCTGCGCCATTGGCGACCCATTTGACCAAGTGCCACTCGATGCCGCGCGACCCGGTGGTCGAAGAATCCGACGACGCAGCAGCCGGTTTCTCCGGCGGCGCCGCCGCTGGTTGGACAACGGCAGACTGATCCGCTTCGGGTGCGATTTCCGTATTTTTTGCGCTCAGTGCCTCAGGCTCTTCCGGCGGCGGCGTGATTGCCGCGGCAGCGGCCGGTTCCTCTCCCGCTATGAATTCAGCCAGCTCCTGCTCGCGCGCAAGGGTTGCGCGAATCTGGCAATCCTTCACATAGTCGGCTCCATTCGCGCCAGGCGCCGCCCGAATCCCCTGCCAGTTGCACTGCGCGTCGCGATACGCGTTGAATTTACGCTGGCTGTCAATAAATGCGCCCAGAACCGGACGCCTGCCATGCGCCTGCAACTGTTCGAGATGTTCCTGAGCGGCTTTCAATGTGGCGTTCAACTGCTTATTGGCTGCCTTGAGTTTCGCGTCCAGGCAGACCATGGGCACGCTCGACGTCGCGCAATCCTGCAACGGGGCGGCAATGACCGCCGTGGACAGAAGACCGCCAGCCGCGATCGCAGCCAAATTCGAAACTTTCAATGTGTTGCTCCTGTTGTTCTTCGGCCATGCACTGACAGCGTCACGCCGCCAGCGTGTGTTCGCACCATCGGGCCACCCGCAACACCGTCGCATCGGCACCCGGACGTCCGACGACTTGCAGATTGACCGGCAGGCCGCTCCTGGAATTTCCGCAGGGCATTGACAGCGCGGGGAAGCCGCAGAAATTGATCGGAGAAGTTAACCGGGTCAGCGTCGGCGCAACATGCACCGTCTTTCCGCCCAGTTCCAAGGTCATGGTACCGCTTTTCGGCGGCAGCACGGGCATTGCCGGGATGATCATGACGTCGGCGTCGTTGAAGGACGCGATCATCGATTGTCGGACCTGGTTGCGCAATCGTTGCGCCTTGACGTAGTCGACGGCCAGATAAAACTGTCCGGTCTCCAGGCGCAGCCGCACGTCTTCGCCGAGCTTATCGCCATGCCGCGCCAGCAGATCGCGGTTTGCCTCGGCGCCTTCGCTGGCGAGGGTGATCAACTGGATGCCGGGCGCGAGTTCGATGCCGGGCACGTCGATTTCGCCCAGCGCTGCGCCGGCCGCGCGGAAGCGCGTCAGAGCAGCGTCCATTGCCAGACGCACTTCGTCGTCGAGCATGTCATAGAAAAATTTGCGCGGTACCATGAGACGTGGCGGCGTAATCGCGGTTTGCGGCAGCATCGAGTGTTCCGGCAGCCCCGCCATGACTTCGAAAGCGATCGCCGCATCTTCGACGCTGCGCGTGATCGGCCCGATGTGATCGAGCGACCAGGCCAATGGATGCACGCCTTCGCGCGGCACCGCGTCGTAGGTCGGCTTGAAGCCGACGATGCCGCAACAGGCGGCTGGCTGGCGAATGGAACCGCCGGTGCAGGAACCCACGGCGACAGCGGCCAGATCGGCGGCAACGGCGGCGGCGCTTCCGCCGCTGGATCCACCCGGAATATGGCCGGGATAGCGCGGATTCTGCACGCTGCCGAAATGGGGATTGGCACTGCTGATACCGAAGGCCAGCTCATGAAGATTGGTCGTGCCCACGATGAGCGCGCCTGCCGCCCGCAATCTGGCGACCACGGGGGCGTCGCGTTCCTGCACTTTGGCTTCGATCGCCTTGGTGCCAGCCGTCATTGGATAACCTCTCACCGACATGAGATCTTTCACGCCTACCGGTACGCCGGCGAGCGCTCCGGGATCTTCGCCACGCCGCAGTCGACGGTCCAGCGCATTGGCCTCTTCCATGACCAGCGCCGGATTCACCGTAATGAAGGCATTGAGGTGGCGATGCGCCTCGATGCGGCCGAGAAACAGTTCGGCAATCTTGACTGGCGACAACGTCCGATTTCGGACCTGGTGGGCTATCTGCACGGCGCTTGCGGACGCCAGTTCGCCCGACACCGAAACCGGCGCATAGCGACCCGCTTCGAGACATTCGCTGGGATGCACCTTGGGCGCGGACAGCACGGGCGCCGCGGCGACCGCCGCCTCGAACACCTGCTCGATGTCATCCAGGCCGAAAGCAAAACGCTGCTCCCAGTCGGCAAGGCGTTGCGGATGCGCATAGCGCCGAAACGCCGATATGGCGCGCAGGAATTCGGTGGTGGGGCGTGAGGGCATGTGATTGGTGACTGGTGATTAGTGATTGGTTTTAAAGCTTGGTACTTTTCAGGTGTGAGGCATTCTGGATTTTACTAGTCACCAATCACTAATCGCTAGTCCCCAATTACCAGTTACCAATTACCACGCGCGCTCTTTCAGAGAAAGAGCGTGAGGACCCCCGTATATCCATAAAGTCGGTTGTGCGATATTTCGCCGTTGCAGAAAAATCCAACCAGCGGAAATTCGCCAAGCGCCTCGCGGATCATGTTGGCTTCCCCGGATTCGTGGCTGAACAGATTCGGACCGCGTCCGACGCAGGAGTAATACAGACCGCCGCGCGGCCGTCCGAACAATCCGCTTTTGATGCTGTCGAGCATGCGCGACATGTCCTCGGTCGCGCTGGGCTCGTCGCGCCGGCAGAACATGATCTGCGCGCCGGGCTTGGGCACGTCGCCGATTGCTAGCAGCTTGTGCACCGGATCGATACCGACAAGATTGCGCACCAGATAGTCGCCACTGTCGGATCCCGCGATCGGCAGACCGGCAAATACATTGCCGCCGGTCTGTGCGAAATTTTCCCACGCCAATGCGCCGACATCTTCCTTGAATACGTCGAGCGCGGCGCGGCCGTCGAGAGACACGATGATGTTCTGCTGGCTGCCGGTGATGGTATGGCGCGGGCCGATCGGTGCGCAGCCCTGCGTGAGCCGCGTCGAAACCACCACGTCATCCGAGAAC
>JANMYN010000837.1:0-3452 GCA_031382195.1 Betaproteobacteria bacterium | reverse complement strand
CTAGCGACCCGTCTCGCAATCGGTGCGCATGACGTTGCCGGCGCTCTCGACGCTCCAGTTGCGGCCGTAGGAACCAAACACCAGGTCGACAATGGTGGCCAGATTCTTCTTCTCGACGGGATCGGTGTAGCTGCGCTTCTCCAGTTCAGCGAGCGCCTGATCCTTTGACTGGCCTTGTTTGCGCCAGCTCATCGCCTCCGAAGCGAATTTGCCGATGTCTGCACAGGTCATGGACCCCAGCGGGTAGGGGGCGGCCAGCGTTACGGTGGAAACCGCTATCAAACCCAGCAGAAACAATCGCGACATAAGGGCATCCTTGCGCAGGGGATGGCGGAGTAGAATTTGAAGGCGGTGGATCGATCCGCACATTTTAGGCGTTTGGACAGGGGATTGCCATGTCGTATCTGGAGCTGGCTGGGGCGAAGCGAACGCTGTGTACAGCCGCGGCGATTGTTGTGCTGGTGGCTTGCGGCGGCGCGTGCGCCGCCGGGCAGAAAGACGACGAAACACGCATGCTTGCTCTGACAGAATTGCAGAGCCGGGATGCCGATGCGCGTCTGGCGGCGTGTTCGGTGCTGGCCGAAATCGGCAAACAGGAGGATTTACCGCTTCTCCTGTCCCATCTGTACGACGAAGACGATCGCATCCGCAGCACGGCCGAAGCCGCAGTCTGGCGCATATGGGGCCGTTCCGGAGACGCCGCCACCGACCGGCTGTTTAATCGTGGTCTGGAGCAGATGCAGGAGGGTCAACTGAGGGGCGCGGTCGATACCTTCAACCGGGTGATCGCCCTGCGGCCGGATTTCGCAGAGGGCTGGAACAAACGGGCCACGGTTTATTTCCTGCTGGGCGAAGACGAGTTGTCGCTGAAGGATTGCGACGAAGTCCTCAAGAGGAACCCGCAGCATTTCGGGGTACTGGCCGGTTACGGACAGATCTACCTCCGCAAGGGCGAATTGCAACGCGCGCTTGATTATTTCGAGCAGGCAATTGCGATTAATCCCAACATGGGAGGCGTGCAGGCTTCGATCGACGCAGTTCGCGAGATCATGGTCAAGCGCGGCCGCCGCTTTATCTAATCTGCCCAGCCCACTACACTTTCCATGCAAAGTAACAGGCTCAAGGCGTTTATCCTCAACGTAACGACTGCGCTCGCGTGCATGTCCGGCCCGGCCGCTGCGGGCGACTGGACGCCCATCAGTCGCGAGCAGGCGCTCGAACAGACGCGCAGCACGCAACTCGACAAGCGCCGCCTTGCTTACGCACGATTGGCGGAAATCGGAACGATGGGTGATGTCCCCATGCTGCTTGCCGCATTGTGGGATGAGGAAGAATTGATCCGGGGTGTGGCGGAGCAGTCCATTTGGGGAATCTGGATGCGTACCGATGACTCGGTGGCGGACCCGCTGTTCCAGACCGGCATGCTGTTGATCGCGCAGGACGATCCCCAGGCTGCCCTTGAAAAGCTGAACCAGGTCATCGAACTTAAACCGGATTTTGCGGAAGTCTGGAATCGCCGGGGCGATGCCTACGCGGCGCTTGGCAATGAAGACCGCGCGCTCGCCGACTACGATCGGGCCATCGCGCTCAATCCCTACCAGTTCGGCGCAATGGAAAGTTGCGCGGATATCTGGATGGCCCGCAGCAATTACCGAAAAGCCGCGGACTATTTCCGTCGCGCGCTCGACCTCAATCCGAACCTGTCGGAAGCGGCCGAGGCGCTGCATTCTCTGGAACAGAAGCTGGAGAACGATCGCATCTGAAAGATGCAGTGATTGGTGAATGGTAATTGGTGATTGGCAAAACCTAAGGCCCGTACTGCTTCTCGTTATTACTCGTCACCAATCACCAATCACCAATCACTGTTTCTTCTTCCCCGGCAGTTTAATTCCCGACATCGCCTGATACACCTTCACCACGGCGATGTCGTCCTCGTAGCCCAGGCCGGCGCCGGCGGCGCCGAGAAAGACCTGATGCGCAGCGGCCGTGAGCGGCAACGGGAAGGTCATCTTCTTTGCCGAGTCGAGCACGATGCCGAGGTCTTTGACGAAAATATTAACCGCGGATAGCGGCGTGTAATCACCGTCGAGAATGTGCGGCACGCGGTTCTGGAACATCCACGAGGAGCCGGCGCTGTTGGAGATGACTTCGTAGACGACTTTCGGATCCGCTCCGGCGCGGATGGCAAGCGCCATTGCCTCGGCCGCCGCGGCAATATGCACGCCGGCGAGGAGCTGATTGATCATTTTCACCTTCGATCCAGTGCCGGCCTCGTCGCCCAGTTCGTACACCTTGGCCGCGATGGCTTTCAGCACCGCGCTGGCTTTCTTGAAGGCCGCTTTGGAGCCGGAGCCCATGATGGACAACTCACCCTTGGCGGCGCGGGCGGCGCCGCCGGAAACCGGCGCATCGATCAGCAGCAGGCCTTTTGCGTCGAGACGTTTACCCAGCTCAATGGCGAAATCCGGCGCGACCGTGCTGCTGGCGATGACGACGGAACCCTTGGCGAGCGTGGAGGCCGCGCCATCCTTGCCGAACAGGACTTCACTGGTCTGGTCGGCGTTGACAACCAGAATGACAACGACCGCAACATTGCGGCCGACATCGGCGGGACTTTTCGCCGCGACGCCGCCTTCCTTTGCGAACGCCTTCGACACTTCCGGCCGCACGTCGTAGGCGTGCACTTCGAAACCTTTCTTGAGCAGCGTGCGCGCCACACCCAGACCCATCGAACCCAATCCGATGACGCCTGCCTTCTGCTTCGTGCTTGCCGCCATCTCGTCGCTCCCTGTTTTTGTCGACCGCGTTTTTTGCATCGCATTCGGCGGGCCGCTACACTGGCCCGAATTTCCCGTTCAAACGATGAAGATCAGATCGATCATGATTGCGTGTACCGCCTGTGTGCTGCTGCTCGCTGCCTGTCGCAGCAACCCGCATTATAATCCGGCGAAATCGCACCACGCCGAAGACGGATTCCGCAACAATTATCCGCAACCGCCCCGGCAGAGCTTCTGGAAATGGCAATGGGAGCGCTGGACCCGGGGCGTTGCGGAGAACCCGAAGGAAGGCTACGGCTTTGCGCTGCTCAAGCCCGATGCCGATGTTCTGGCCGCCAATCGTCGCGAGCCCACGCTGACCTGGATCGGGCACGCCTCGTTTCTGCTGCAGATCGGTGGCGTCAATGTTCTGACTGATCCGCATCTGACCGAACGGGCGTCGCCGGTTTCTTTTGCCGGACCGGAGCGTCACGTTGCACCTGCCCTCGATTTCGATACGCTGCCGCATACCGATGTCGTGGTGATTTCCCACAATCACTACGACCACCTCGACCGGGAAACGGTCATACGCCTGAACCGGCAGAAGGGCGGTGCGCCGCTGTTCTTCGTGCCGCTGGGGCTGAAGGAATGGTTCAAGGCCCAGGGCATCGACAACGTAACCGAACTAGACTGGTG
>JANMYN010000836.1:0-2435 GCA_031382195.1 Betaproteobacteria bacterium | reverse complement strand
CAATCGCTCGGAGCCTTGCGTCGCGACGGGCAGTTCCGTGACGACTTTTTCTACCGCCTTTGTTCGGACGTGATCGAGGTGCCGACATTGCGCCAGCGCATTTCCGAATCGCCGGCAGAGCTGGACCAACTCGTGCGGCTGATGGTTACGCGCATCACCGGCGCAGAATCCCCCGACCTCGTGGCCGATGCGATGGAGGCGCTGGACAACGGCCTGCCTCGCGGTTACGCCTGGCCGGGGAACGTGCGCGAGCTTGAACAGGCTGTGCGGCGCATCCTGCTCACCGGCCGGTATGCGCCGCATATGTCCAATGACGCTCTGGACGAAAACGAGGCGTTAGTCGACAAGATGCGCTCGGGCGAACTTACCGCCACGGAACTCCTTGCGCGGTACTGCGCAATGCTCTACCGGAGGTTTGGCACGTATGCGCAGGTCGCCAGACGGACCGGGATCGATCCGCGCACCTCACGCAAGTACGTCGACGAAGCAAAGTCCCGATAAATTTCACCCGCTGTTGGCGCGCGTCCGGTTATGCAGCCCGTGCGCTGCCCGGCTGTCGCTTGTGCGAATCGACGAAGGCAGAACGCTTTTCCCGAGTCCAGACTTCGCCATAGCCAATTGGGTGTCTTCGTTAACTGCTCAGGCTGGGGTACTATCGCGGCTCCATAATCAAAGGATCTTTTCATGAAAGCATTAGCAGTCTCCATGTCGGCATTACTCTGCATAGGATTTGCGAGCGCGCGCGCCGCCGACCTTGCCAACGACGAACAGAAAGCCCTTTACTCGATCGGCGTCGCGGTCAGCCAGTCCCTGAGCGACCTTGGACTGAGCGAATCCGAGCTGGAGATCGTGAAGTCCGGCATGTCCGACGGCGTTCTGAAGCGTCCCCTCAAGGCCGATCCAAAGGCCTACGGACCCAAGGTCCAGCAACTGGTGCAGGCTCGTGGAGCAATTGTTGCGGAAAGGGAGAAAAAAGCCGGGGCCGCCTTCCTGGCCAAAGCGAGTGCGGAATCTGGTGCCAAGAAGACTGCGTCAGGCGCCATCGTGACCACGCTGAAAGAGGGCAAAGGCCCGTCGCCCAAATCCTCCGACACGGTTAAAGTCCACTATCAGGGAACGCTGGTGGATGGCACTGTGTTCGACAGCTCGATCCAGCGCGGCCAGCCGGCCACGTTTCCGCTGGGCAACGTCATCAAGTGCTGGACCGAAGGCGTGCAGGAGATCAAGGTAGGGGGCAAGAGCCGCCTAGTGTGCCCGGCCGGCATCGCCTACGGGGATCGCGGGTCGCCGCCCACGATCAAGCCCGGCGCGACCTTGGTATTCGAGGTCGAGCTGCTCGAAATCGTAAAATAACAGGAACGCTCGCGGCCCCCTGCCTGGACGGCGACCCGGGCTAGGAATGCCGCTCGGGGGTTTTGGCCGGGCCGAGCACCGGTTCATCGTCCGGTTCTGCGCCATGATAGGCCACACGCAAGGCCTCGTCCTCGGCATCGTCCCAGGCTTTTGCGGCGCGCTGGTCGAAGCGCGCGCGACTGCTGCGCTTCATCACGGCATCGTAAGCCCGATCGACGCTGAGCCCGCGTTTCTCGATCAGTGCAGCCGCTGCCTGGCACCCCGCCTCGATATCGTCCTTGGGCGCCTGGGAATCAAAAATCCAGAGTTTCATAAGGTTTCCTGCGGTAAAAGTCCATGTTTTGCTGATTCTAGAAAAATATGCGGACAAACGCGAGGCCGCACGGAAAAAAACTTGCGGGCGCAAACGGCACGGCGGCCGCTCAATCTTGCCGCCGGACCGGAATTGCCTGCAAGCGTTCAGGCGCCAGATATTGCTGCCGGTAGTTCTCGAAGGTCATGCTGTCGGAGGCCTCGATGTTCAGTTGCTGGTCGAGCGACTCCTTCGCCAGGTGGGCGAATTGTTCCTCCACTTGAGCGGGAAGCGGCAAGTGCTTGATGTAGGCGGCGTGGCGCAGCGACTGCGCGAGCGTGAAGCGAATGTAGGAGTTGTCGTGGTGCTGCCGCATTTCGCTGAGCACGCGCGCTGAGGGGGCGCAATCTGGGTCGTTCAGCGTGCTGATTGCGGCCACGACGGCGTCGCGGTAAGCAAGACCACCGTGCGCCGCGTCGAGCGCGGCGGCGATTGGCGCGCATTCGGCCAGCAATTGCTGACCCCACTCGAACAATCCTACTTCCTGTCCCTGCCGTTCGAGGCGCAGGCCAGGCTCGCGGCCACGCGCGGCGACGCGGTTCTGGTTGCGCCCGATGGCGGCGATTTCCTCCGGCGAGTCGGGCGCGCTGTCTTCGAGCAGGCAGTACAACAGGAACACGTCGAGAAGCCGGATCGTTGCTGCGTCGATGCCGATTGCGCAAAATGGATCGAGGTCCATCAGCCGTACTTCGATGTATTCGACGCCGCGCTCGCGCAATGCGTGCAGCGG
>JANMYN010000829.1:0-4353 GCA_031382195.1 Betaproteobacteria bacterium | reverse complement strand
CTTGAACTCGCGACCAACGGATTAAAAGTCCGCTGCTCTACCAACTGAGCTAACCGCCCAAAAAAAGAGGCGCATTTTACCGGCCCGCCACTCGCCCCGTCAAACCACTTGCGCGCCTGTCTGTTTCCTCTAGCCTGCATTGAGCATGCAGCGGTACTGTATTTTCATGGTCACTGCGGCACCCGTGATGATGGAAAAGAACACCAGAATCGAGCCCAACGCGAGCGTGGATATGCCGGTAATGCCCTGGCCGATGGTGCAACCCATGGCCGTGACGCCGCCGAATCCCATCAAAATACCGCCGATCACGTGATTACGGGTGTCTGCAGCCGAGGCAAAACTTTCCCAGTGAAAACGCCGCTTGAATATAGCGTAGGCGAACGCGCCGACCAGCGTCCCGAGCACTACCGCCACCCCGAAGGTCAAGCGCGCGGATTTGTCGGTCCAGAATTGCAGCAACTCGAGCGTATTGGCGGCGGGCCCGATGAAAGTGAACGACTCCGGGCGCAATGTCCGCGTACCGACATAAGCCTCCTGCAGCGTTTCCGGATCTTCGGCGATAAAGCCAAGGTTGCCGGTCACATACCATCCGCCGACAATGATCAGACCGATTACCACACTCGCGATCAAGCGCTCGTGGTCGGCACGGAAACCGCGATCCTTGAGGACAAATAGCAGCAACCCCAGCGCAATGCCTGCGGCAATCCACGGTTGCACGCTGCGCTTGCCGATGCCGAGCGACACAGCGAGGAGCCACGACAGATCCTGTCCCTGATCAAATTTGACGGCAAGCACGCCCAATACTTCCATGCGCATCGGCGCGAGCAGGCCGCGCACCGTCATCTGCGCAGTCAGTGCGAGAAACAACATCGCAACCAGCGATTTGAGATTACCGCCGCCGATTCTGATCAGGCTGCGGCTGCCGCAGCCTGAAGCCAGTGTCATGCCCACACCGAACAGCAGACCGCCGACGAGATAAGCGAGCCACGGCCACTGCGGCGCCGGATACGCGGACCGGGAAAGATCGACCAGCCCTGCGAGATCAAGGGCGTTCGCGCCCGCAACCGCCACGGCAATCGCCAACAGCCACATGCGCATGCGGCTCCAGTCGCCCATGTTGATGACATCGGACACCGCGCCCATGGTGCAGAAGTCGGTTTTCTGGGCGACGGCGCCGAACACCAGGGCGAGCGCGAATCCGCAGACGACGACGAGCGCAGCGAGCTGGGCGGGCGTTTCCATCAGCGCTCAGGGGTATGGCAGAGACGAGGTAGGGTCACCGATGCCGGCGACGGCATAATGGCGCCGTCTGTTGGCCACCAACAACGCGTGACATTCGAAACCATCGTGGGCCGCCAGCGCGATCGCGAAATCCAGCCCAACGGACAGCAGCACCCAGCCTCGTTCATCCTTTGCCTTGCGGTCCCTTCCGGCGTCCGCGAAGCAGGCTATTTGAGCTTCGCCAGGCGGCCTTTTGCCTTGTCCGCGGACTCGCTGGCCGGATACTTCGCGATGAGTTCTTCGAAGGTTTTGCGAGCGGCAGCGTTGTCGCCAAGGTTACTTTCCGCAGTGCCGATGATCAGCAGGGAATCGGCGACTTTGCCACTATCCGGATAGGTGCCAAGCAGCCGGCGCTGCGCTTCGATCGCCGCCCGGTAGTCGCGCATGTGGAAATACGATTCGCCGATCCAGTACTGCGCATTGGGTGCCAGCGCATGCTTCGGGTAACTCTTCAGGAAACTCTCGAAGCCGCGAATCGCGCTCGGATAGTCGCTCAGCCGGTAATTGCTGAAAGCATTGTCGTAAGCGCGCTGGATAGCAGACTGGTCGGTGGCAGAAAGTGATGCCGGCGGCAATGAACTTGACGGCCCCGGTGCGGCGGCCGCATTCGCAACCGCGGCTGTCGAGGCAGACTGCGCGGCCGTAGGCGGCGGACTCACCTGCGGCGCTACCGTCGCCGAAGCCACCGGCTGCGGAATTGTTGTCGGCGTCGCAGTGCCCTGCTCCAGCCTGCGAATGCGTTCCTCAAGCGCGGAAATGGTTTCCTGTTCTTTCTTGTTCGCGCCGCTCTGTTCGATGCGGCGCAACCGCGTATCCAGATCGACATACATGTCGCGTTGGCGTTTTTGTGCATTATTGACATCGTTGGCCAGCACTTCAATCTGCCCACGCAGCCGGTTCAACTCGCCATTGAGCGCTTCCACCTGGTTCAGCAACTGCACCACACCGCGGTTGCTGGAGCTGGGTTCAGCCTGCGCCAGTTTCTGGCCAGCCACGGCTTGCTCTTCCTTGATGGTTTGCCCCTGCGCATGCTGGGTCTGCTGGCGCGAGACCGGCTGGCGCACCTCCTCCACATCCTGCGCGGCCGACGCATCGAAACAAAACGCCAACAACGCCATGAGGGGCAGCCATCGGCTCCGCAGCTTGATTGGTGCAAACCGGAAATCAGGACTGGACGAAGATCGGATCACCATGGTTTTTTCCCCAGACAGACCAGAGAAGTAAAAAGCGCGCCGCAAATGCGGCGCGCCGTTGCAACCGGGGCGAACGGGCATTACTGGGGTTCGTTCTGGTAGACGATGTCGGCGCGACGGTTTTTGGCCCAGCTTTCCTCGTCCTGACCGAGGGCCACCGGTTTCTCCGCACCAAAACTGACTGTCTCGACCTGCTTCTCGCCGACGCCGAGCAGCACCATCGCACGCTTGACGCTGTCCGCGCGGCGCTGGCCCAGTGCCAGATTGTATTCGCGGCTGCCACGATCGTCACAGTTGCCCTGCACGGCGATTTTCAGGTCGCCGTGCTCCGTCAGGAATTTCGAATGCGCTTCGATCACCGGCACGAACTCTTCCCTGATCTCGTAACGGTTGAATTCGTAATAAATGCTGCGCTTTGCCAGCGCGCTACCGGGTTCTTTGAGTTGCGTCCACGCATCGCCCTTGAGCTGCGACCCACCGACCCCGGTACCGGGCAGCGGCTTGACGACCGGCTGCTCGCCTTGCTGCCGGCGTTGCTGCTCGTCGAGCTGGCGCTTGAGCTCTTCTTGTTCTTTCGCGATCCTGGCCTGCCTGTCGGCATCCTGCGCCTTAGCGGCCTGCTGACGCTGCGCCGCTTGCTGCTGATCGAAAAGTCGCTGCTCAATTTCGGCGCTCTTTTGTCCCTGGCTCGCACAGGCTGCGAGTAAAAAAATCAGGGTCGATGCAAATAAAATATTTCTCATCACTACTCCTTTCGGCGATTACTCGGAAGCGGTCCCCACGCAGGCTCGCGAATGTCCCCGGACTGCGCGGTTATTCTTTGCTTGATCCGCCCATCGCTCGACACGGCAGCTAATATACCACGCCCCTTTATCTCGGACGCGTAGAGGATCATCTTGCCATTCGGTGCGAACGTCGGCGATTGATCGAGGCCACCAGCGGTCAGGATCTGCATCTGGCGCGATGCGATTTCCTGCATGGCGACGTTGAAGTGGCCTTCGTTGCGATGGATGAAGATAAAAGATTTTCCATCCGGGCTGTAACGCGGCGTTACGTTGTAAGTGCCCTCATAGGTCAGGCGCTCGGCCTCACCTTGCCCGTCGGCGCGCATACGGTAAATTTGCGGGCTGCCAGCGCGGTCGGACGTAAACAGAATGGTTTTGCCGTCGGGTGAAAAGCTCGGCTCGGTGTCGATCGCCTGGTTGCTGGTCAGGCGAGCGAGCCCGGAACCGTCGACGGCGATCAGATAAAGGTTGGACGTGCCATCCTTGGTCAAAACGATTGCCAGCTTCTTGCCGTCCGGCGTCCACGACGGCGCCGAATTCGAACCTTCGAAGTTGGCCAGCACCGTGCGCGTGCCGTCCAGCAGGTTATGCACGAATACAATCGGCTTGCGGCGCTCGAAGGACACGTAGGCGATGCGTGTGCCATCCGGCGACCATTGCGGCGAGATGATCGGCTCCCTGTGCGCCAGGATGAAATCGGAGTTGAATCCGTCCGCGTCGGCCACCTGCAGCTCGAAGCGGTTTTCGTTTTTGGTCACATAGCAGATCTTGGTGGCGAACACGCCGGCGTCGCCGGTGAGCTTTTCGTAGATCATGTCGGCAATTTTGTGCGCGGTCATGCGCAACTGCGGCACGGTGATGGTGTAGGAGAAACCAAGCGCTTGCGACTGTTTGGCAATGTCCATCATGCGGAAACGCACTTCGGTTTGCCCGTCGCTCTTTTCCGACACGCTGCCGATCACCATCGTCTCGGTGCCTTCGTTTTTCCAATAGCGATAGTTGATTTCGGAAGGTTCGGACGGCAGCGGCCGCACGCTGCCGATCGAGCCGAGCTTGAATAAGCCGCTCCTTTGCAGGTCGGCCGAAATGATCTG
>JANMYN010000324.1:0-1995 GCA_031382195.1 Betaproteobacteria bacterium | reverse complement strand
CGGGGGCGTGCGCGGGTCCGCGATGACCTGCGTAATCGGGTGGCCGCGATGCCAGATCTGCATCTGCCCTTCAACAGCCTGGTAGTAGTAGCCCAGGTCCGCGCAACCGCACAGTCCGCCGATCAGTGCGAGTACGATGGGCAATCGTGTCATTCGCCGAACCTGCCGTTCTTCAAAAACGCGCAAACGCCACGACCCACCGCCGGCGAAACCAGCATCGCAGTATGGCTGGTATGCAGCACGATTGAATCGGCCGCTCCCGGTATGCGGGTCTCGTCGAGAATCACAACGCCATCGTTCGGCTTGGGCAGGCGCGTAACCAGCCTGCCAAGGCCGATGGACAAATCCCCCGCGATCACGCCGAGCTCGACGCCGTCAGGAATCGGCGGCCGCGGCTGGCGCAACCAATCCTGCATCGTGCGCCCAAGCAATCCGCGACTCGTCGCGAATCGCGCCATACCCTGCGCGGCCGCGCTGTTCGCGTACGGGCTACCGAGTAACACGACACGACGCACCTTGACTGACGGGTGACTGTGCAACATGGTCATGATCAGCAGGCCGCCGAGACTGTGTCCGACCAGATTCAGCGGTGCGCCGGACTTTTCGCAGACCGCGGCGAGTCGCCGCGCGTTCTCGCGCAGGCCCCGCCGCACGGATTGATAGCCGTATCTTGCAACTCCAAAACCGCAGCGCTCGAGTCGCCGCGCGAGCGGCAGCATGGCCAGGCCATTGAGCCACAAACCGTGGACGAGAACGACGCGTTCGCCATCAGCCGGTGTCATCCTCGGCTTTCAGGATCTCCAATCCACGCTTGAGTGCGGTCTGGTATCTCGCTTTGGCCTTGGCGATTTTGTCCGCCGGCCAGTCGTAAAACCCTTTACCGGTTTTCATGCCGATCTCGCCGGCTTTGACTTTCGCAGCGAGCTTCGCGGCCGGCAGTGCGTCGTTGCACAGATCCGGAAATACAGTACTGGAGGCCAGGAAGTTCACGTCGAGGCCCGACATCTCCTTTTGCAGGATCGGTCCGGCGGCGACATAGCGAAAACCGAATCCGTAACGCACCGCGATATCGACGTCTTCCGGCGTGGCGATACCGCGCTCGATCAGCGACCACGCTTCACGCATCAGCGCATGCTGCATGCGGTTGGCAAGGAAGCCGGGAATGTCTTTCGCCACCATCACCGGCTTGCGCTGCAGTCGCTGCATCAGCTCGAACACCGATTGCGCCACGGCGGCATCGGTAGCGTCCGACCGCACCACTTCCACCAGCGGGACCATGTGCGCCGGCATGAAAAAATGCAGGCCGAGCATGCGGTGTCCACTCTTGAGGCCTGTGCCGATCTGACTGATCGGAAAACTTGAAGAGTTGCTGGTCAGCGCAATGTCGGCAGGCGCAAGCGCTTCGAGTTCTGCAAATATGCGCTGCTTGAGCGGCAAATCCTCGGTCACGGATTCGACTACCAAGCCGGCTTGCTGCCACGACACATCGCGAAGCGCATCGTGCAGCGAAATGTCTTGCCGGGTTTCACCGAGTTCCGCCACCGATCTGGCTACGCGTTCCCGCAACGAATCGCGAGTCTTTCCCGGCCGCTGCACGATATCCACGCCCATGCCGGCGGCCGCGAAAATCGCCGCGACATCGGCCCCCATCGTTCCGCCGCCAATGATCACGGCCCGTTTATGCAGCATCACACTTTTCTCCTAGATATTCCTTCGAGGCCAATTATAGTTTGTGTGGGTCAAAGGTTTAATTCCACCGGGTTCCGGCATAGGGTCAGGGTAGTGAGCGTACCCTCACCAAATCACTCACCGCAGAGGACGCGGAGGACGCGGAGGGAAACCAAAACTGGAATTCTCTGAGGGGTTTCTGTGGTGCGCATGAACGATGTCCAAGGTTAACGTTGATGGGCTGCATACATATGGAGTTGCTCATTTCCGTATTCTTCACGTTTTTCCTCCGCGTCCTCTGCGGTGAGCGCTTATCGAGCCTTACGC
>JANMYN010000807.1:0-2584 GCA_031382195.1 Betaproteobacteria bacterium | reverse complement strand
GCTGGCCATGCCGATAACGGCGCTGGTCGGCTTTTTGATCGGCGTAGTACTCTCCTATCTCACCGCCGATACCCTCAAGGCCTTTGGCGCGGGTGTTTACATCGTCAATCTGCTTGGCATATCGATCATCCGGGAACTGGGACCGCTGCTGGTTGCTATTCTGCTCGCGGGCCGCTCCGGCTCGGCGATGACCGCACAAATCGGCGTGATGCGGGTTACCGAGGAAATAGACGCGATGATCACCATGGGAATTTCCCCGGTCTCGCGCCTGGTGCTGCCAAAGGTTCTGGGCCTCGCAGTGGCGATGCCGTTGGTATCGATGTGGGCGATTGCGGCCGCGCTGGTCGGCGGTGCATTGGCCGCCAACGCCCAACTCGGCATCGACATTTTCTTTTTCCTCGGTACGCTGCCCAAAGCGGTGTCTGCGGACAACATCTGGATAGCTTTGGTCAAGGCACTGAGTTTCGGCACGACGATAGCCCTGATCTCCTGCCACTTCGGCCTGCGCACCAAGCCCAATACGGAAAGCGTCTCCAATTCCATTACGACGTCGGTGGTTGCCGGAATCACGCTCGTTATACTGCTCGACGCCGTGTTCGCGATCATGTTCAGAAACTTGGGATTCGACTGATGGCAGAACCGTTAATCGACGTGAAGGATCTCTGGACCCGGCGTGGGGAGCAGACCATTCACCGCGATTTGAGCATGCAAGTCGACGCAGGCGAAATCATCGGCCTTGTCGGCGGCTCTGGTAGCGGCAAGACCACGTTATTGCGCGTCGTCATTGGACTCGATGCGCCGGCCCGCGGAACGGTAAGATTGTTCGGAATTGACCCGCACAACGCCGAGCGCGAGAAACGTCTCGCCATGCAGCGGCGTTTTGGTACGCTGTTCCAGGCTGGCGCGTTGTTCTCGGCACTGAGCGTATTCGACAACGTGGCGCTGCCTTTGCGCGAGTTGCGCAGCCTGGACAAGCGTCTGATCCGCGATCTGGTGATGTTGAAACTAAACCTGGTGGAAATCGAAGCGCGCCATATCGGCAAGATGCCGGCTGAATTGTCCGGCGGGATGGTCAAGCGGGTCGCCCTGGCGCGCGCGCTTGCACTCGATCCCGAGTTGCTGGTTCTGGATGAACCTACCGCCGGACTGGATCCGGACCGCAGCCGCAGTATCGTCAAACTGATACAGTCGCTCTCGCGCGAGCACAACCTCACGGTATTCATGGTCACGCACGACGTGGACACGCTGTCGACACTGGCTAACCGGGTAGCCGTACTCGCCGAAGGCCGTATCGTCGCGGACGGGCCTCTGAATGAGGTCAGGCAGAACAAACATCCCTTTATCGCCAGCTTCTTCGCTACGGCCGAGCCGTTGCCGAACCCGGACTGAAATGGAAAGCCGCTCTTACGCTCTGCTGACGGGCTTGTTCACGATCCTGCTCGGCATGGCGCTTGCCGCGACGTTCGTCTGGTTCCGCGGTGACACCAAGAGTTACAGCGACTACCTCGTGGTTTCCAAGTTTCCCGTCAACGGATTGAACCGGCAGGCCGCGGTTCGCTTCCGCGGCGTAGAGATCGGCAAGGTCGATGATATTTCAGTCGACTCGCAGGATTCCAAGAACATATTGATCCGGGTCGCGCTGGACAACAGCGTGCCGATCACCCGTGGCACCTTTGCCCAGCTCGGCTACCAGGGATTGACCGGAATTGCCTACATAGTACTGGACGATGACGGCTCCAATCCTGCTCCCCTGCAACGCCCGGCTGGGGGACTCGCTCGCCTGGAAGTGCGCGGCAATGTGTTCGACGACCTCGCGCAATCCAGTAAGGCGTTGCTGCAGCAGGCGGCCGACCTGCTCGACCGGTTGAACAAGATTGCGAGCGAGGCCAACCAGTCGCGAATCGAAAACGCGCTCGTCAACTTCGAAAAAGCATCGGCTCAGCTTGAGCCCGCATTGCGCGCCATTCCGGAAGTGACCGCGCGCGCCAAGCAGTTTCTGGGTGAGGAAAATCAGCAGAGCCTGCGCAGGTCGCTGGCAAACATCGAACAGGCCACCAATTCCGTCACGCCGGTGGTCGAGGATTCGCGCAAAGTGCTCGCCAACATGCGCCAGCTCTCGGACAAACTCGACAAACTGAGCAGCGCAATCTCATCGGAGATCACGGACAATACGCTGCCGCAAGTCAATCAACTCGTCGAGCAACTCGGCCAGGATACGCAGGATTTCCACAGGCTGGTGCTGCAGATCGAACGCGAACCGCAGAGCCTGGTGTTCGGGCGCCAGCGGCCGCAACCAGGGCCGGGAGAACCCGGATTCAACGGTGCACGAAAATGAGAACGCTGGTCTTGTTCCTGGCAATCGTCCTGCTCGCCGGCTGCGCCTCGGGCAGCAAGCTGCCGGCTGAAATCTATGATTTCGGGATCGCCAATTCCGTAACTGCCCCTCCCGGGCAGGATGTCTTCATCGCCGAGGTTCGCGCCGCAGAGTGGTTGAGCACCACGGAAATGCTGTATCGGCTTGAATATCGCGACCCGCGCAACCTCACGCCTTATTCCGCGAGCCGTTGGGCTGGTACGCCGGCCG
>JANMYN010000787.1:0-2860 GCA_031382195.1 Betaproteobacteria bacterium | reverse complement strand
ATAGCGCATCGCAAGCTGCCCTCGCGGCCCTGCGCCGGCCGTTATAATCCACGCCTCGATCTCCTTTTCCGACGATGCGTGCATGAATGTCCCGCGACCGCTCTGGCCCTATCCGCGCATCGTTGCCCATCGTGGCGGCGGTCTGCTGGCACCGGAAAACACTCTGGCGGGTATCCGGCTCGCACGCAATTTGGGCTTCGTCGGCGTCGAATTCGACGTCAAACTGACAGCCGACGGCATTCCGGTGCTGATACACGACGATACGCTTGAGCGCACGACGAACGGCTCAGGTGCGGTGGCCCAAACCAGTTACAAGGAGATCGGCGGGCTGGATGCGGGCAGCTGGTTCGGCAATGAATTCAGCCGCGAACCTGTACCGAGTTTCGCCGCTGCCTCGGCGCTGTGCCGGGAGGCCGGCATTTGGGCAAACGTTGAAATCAAGGCTTGCCCCGGGCGAGAGCGAGAGACGGGTGAATTGGTGGCGCGCATGGCAAAGTTGCTTTGGACGGGTGCACATCCGCTGCCCCTGTTGTCGTCGTTCTCTGCGCTGTCTCTGGAAGCCGCCGCGGTCGAATCGCCGGAGCTGCCACGTGCGCTGCTGGTAGTCGACGCGCAGCCGAACTGGCAGGCTCAACTCGAACGCTTGCAATGTGTCGCCCTGCACATCAACCATGGGCACCTCGACCCGGCGCTGGTCAAGGCGGTGCACAATTCCGGTCACGGCATCCTGGCTTATACCGTCAACGACTCGCAGACCGCGATCGATTTGCTGGAGTGGGGGGTGGACGCGCTGGTGACCGATCAGTTGGACGCGATTACGCCTGCTTTCGCGTGAATGCCGTCCATACACGTGCGGATGTCAGTCGCCGTTGCCGCGTTCCACTGCTTCGCCATCGCGTAACGCCTGTGAAAGCGACTGCAGGAAACCGCTGGCAACCAGCACAAAGTGGCGGTTGAGTTCCTGTGCCACCTCGATTCCCGCGGCCTGCGCGTCGAGCATTTGCGCCGCAATGCTGTTTGAAAATTCAAACATGGTCTGCGCAACGACACTACCGGTTTCTGTTCCAACGCGCTGGGCATGCATGACGAAACTGCGGAATTCCGGTGCCACGTTCGCCGCCGCCGACTCGGCCACCCGGTTGACCACGGCGACAAAATCGCTGTCCAGCTTTTTCATTTGCTCTACTGCCAGCTTGAGTTCGCGATCGCTCAGTTCCCGGTCCCGTCTGACAAGTTCCCTGAGAGCACAACGGGACGCCTCCGCGGACTGCATCAATGCCTGATCGAGCCCGGACAGCGCTTCGGCCACGGCCTGCTTCATGTGATTCGAGTGCGCCTGTGCCCCTTGGCTGATGCCGACAGCCATGGCTTCGAGGACTTCCTTCATACCCTCGTAGTCGAGCTGCTTGGCCTGGAACGCACGCAAAGTCAGATCGCGCACGCGAACGCGAATCTGCTTTCCGTGCTTGACCGAATCGGCTGCTGCCTTGCTGAGCCCTTCGGACGACATTTGCAGCGGTAGGGACGTCATGCCCTCCTCCAGATTCCAGAGCGTTTTTGCCAACCTTACTCGCTTGTCGCGCTTGCGCAACCCGAAATGAAAAGTCGTTGATCTGAAGGGATTTGGCGACGCAACAGCCGCTTCGCCAAAGACGCATTCGAAGCCTGATCCACGCCGAGGAGTTCAGTCGATGTGAGGTTCGCAATATGAAAGCGGCTGTCGCGACGTTGAGTACCGGCTCGATGACCCATCGACAGAGTCCCGCGACGCCATAATGGCTCTCAATAATCGCAGTTCAACTGCCACCCAGTCTGCGCAGTTTATGTAAGTTCGCCCAAAGGAGAACCTGCGAACGCCAGAGCTCTCAGGATGCTAGGCGGCAGAGCGCACCGCCTCGGGAGAGCGCAATGCCGCAAGCAGGTCCGCCTGCTTCGCCTTCGCGATGCCGAGGTTGCGTTCTTTGACGTGGCCGTAACCACGGATGTCTTCCGGTATCGAGGCAATTTTCACCGCGAGCGCGTGGTTGTCGCTGCTCAGTTTGCCGACAAGTTCCTCGATCGTCGCCTCGTATTCGACGATTAACTGGCGCTCCATGCGGCGTTCCTGCGTATAACCGAAAATATCCAGCGCAGTACCGCGCAAACCGCGCAACTTCGCCAGCAGCCTGAACGCGGTGAACACCCAGGTGCCGTACTCCGCCTTGCGCAGTTCACCCGTGCCCGGATCGCGCTTGGCGAGCAGCGGAGGCGCCAGATGGAAGTGCAGTTTGTAGTCGCCTTCGAACTGCGATTTGATCTTCTGCATGAAAGCCGGGGCGGCGTACAGCCGTGCGACCTCGTATTCGTCCTTATAGGCGAGCAGCTTGAAGTAATAGCGCGCGACCGCCTCGGAAAGGCCGGTCAGCCCCTTAGTCCGCGACGACTCCACCTGCCTCACCCGTTCAACCAGGTTCCGGTATTTTTCAGCGTACGCCACATTCTGATAACCGGTGAGGAACTGCGTGCGACGCGCCACCGTTTCTTCGAGAGTCCTGGCAAATTCCATCGTCGGCGCAACATCCGCTTTCGGCGCGATGAGCCGCTCTATCGCGGCGAGATCGACCGCGGCACGGCGACCCCACAGGAACGCAGCCTGATTCATTTTTACCGCTGTGCCGTTCAGCTCGATCGCCTTGTTGATGGCTTCGGAAGAAACCGGCACCAGACCCTTCTGCAAGGCGTATCCGAGCATGAACAGATTGGTCGCAATCGAATCGCCCATCAGCGCGGTGGCGATGCGCGTCGCCTCCACGAATTCGGCATTGCTTTCCCCGACGCCTTTCGTGATGGTGCGCCTGAGTGACTGCGCGGGAAACTGAAT
>JANMYN010000772.1:0-3038 GCA_031382195.1 Betaproteobacteria bacterium | reverse complement strand
GCCTACATACTGATAGGACGACGATCCGATCGCGGACACGATGGGCTGACTGATGCGCATCTGCCGCGCGTTACGGAACGGCACCGGGTTCGTAGCGATCACGAAGACCACTTCTGGATTGGCTGCGCGCACCTTCGCGGCCTGGGTGGAAACGTCGGTGGCACCGACTTCGAATTTCTCCGACGCCACGAACTCGATGCCGTAGCTCCCGGCCTGGCTCTGCAGCGCGTTCATCACGAGCTGGCCGTAACCCGAATCGTGCAGCACGCCGACCTTCCTGGCCTTCAACGCCTTGGTGGTGTACTCGAGCATCGCCTTGGCGTTGAGCGTCTGCGGCGGCAGCAGGTGATACAACGACTTGTACGACAGCTCGATCTGCGGGCCGAGGCCGGTCAAGGCGAGCTGCGCCATGTTCTCGGCGTTCGTGACCGCTGCCACCGCACCGGTACTCGCGGTGAGCGAAGGCCCGATGATGGCCACGACCTTCTCGCTGAAGATCAGGTTCTCGGCCTTGCCCTTGGCGATGTCGGGCTTGGAGCCGTCATCCTCGATCAGGATTCGCAGTGGCCGGCCCCTGACACCGCCCTTCTCATTGATGAGCTTCTCGGCAAGCAGAATGCCGTTGCGCTCGGCCTGGCCGAGTCCGGCTCCCGGGCCCGTGAGCGCCAGCACCGCACCGATCTTGATAGGTTCACGCGATTGCGCCGCCGCGAATGCCGGAAGCAAGCCGAACGCTAAGAGTAATGCGCCGGCAAATCGGCGCGACAGCAGTCCACTGCGGCTGGATTCCATTCCCACTCCCCCGATGCGGTACGACTGTGCGAGCCTGGATGCTGCGGCGCGCCAGTCTTGTATTTGAGTATTACCGGTCTTTATCGATAGTAGTAATCGCGTGCTCGCCAGTCAAGCGGATACGCAGGCAGGTGTGTCGGGCTGTCGCCTACTCGGCGTGACGTGTCGTGCGGTTTGCGACCGACGGCTATTCTCAATGCTCGATAATTTGGCAGCGTATTTCCGCTTTCCCCTTTCACCTTTCCACTTTCCCCTTTCACCTTTCACCTTTCCCCTTTCACCTTTCACCTGTATCTCAATCCTTGCGAAACTTTGCGGGCAACCTCATATCAAACTGACAATCTATTTGGCGACGACGAAACCAATGCCTGCAAACGATGACCAGCCCAAACTCCCCGGGAGTACCTCGCGCCGGGGCGCGCCTGCATCCGGAATTCTCGGCAAGATTATGACGGCGATTGCGAGTGCCGCAGTGCTTGTCGTGGCATTCATGGTCTCGCTGCTTTTCTTCGCGATTGTGGCTGCGGCCGCATTGGTAATCGGAGGCTACCTGTGGTGGAAGACACGCGAGTTGCGCAAGCAGATGCGCGAGCGGCCGCCCGGCGGGCGCGTCATCGATGGCGAAGTCATCCGCGATGACAACGTCTCGCACTAATCCTTCCTAAAATCCCGGGCATCGATATTTGCCGCCGACGACCTTGCGGCCTATCCGAAAAAGTAGTCGCGGCCAGCGGCGAAATCCACGTTGAGGAGCAGCAAGTCCCCGGCATGGGTGCGTTCTCGGTTTTCACCGATCCGGAAGGCCGCATGCATGATGCGGGCTGTTGAAGGTGGCAGAACAGTGAGGTGGTAGCCCCGTTCAGCCTGGTAACAGCCAGTTATCGAGTGCACTACCATCTCCCCGCAGAAACAGGAAATTCGAGCACTCAGTGCAGTGCGCGATCGTCCAGCAAACGCCGCGGATGGCCCCAGTCGTGTATTCTCGCGCTCGTGCCGTGCGTTATCCGCTGCACACTGAAAATTCCCGTACGGAGAACATTGATGAAGAAGTGGTGGGCCTGCCTCATTGCGGCCCTGGCAATTACCGGGAGCCCCGTTGCCGGGACGCATGGGGCCGAACAAGGAGAGTTCGAAGGGCGGGTCGCCGTCGATACCGTCGATGAAGGCTTCGTGCCCTCGATACGCGCGCTCGAGGACTTCGGTTTCCGGCAGTCAACGGGGAAGTTCTGGAAGGTTGCGCGCGGCGAGGTCTTCGACGGCAAGGGCATGCCGCCGCTGTTGTGCGACCTGGCCGGCCCGCCCTACGCGGGAAGCTTCCGTAAGTCCTCGATGGTGTACGAATCCGCCACCCAGAGAAGGACCGAGAAATGGGATGAGGCGCAGCGCATGTTCTTCGAGGCAGCGCTGGTCGAAGGCGTCGCCCCGCATGATGCGAAGGTGATGTACCTGTTGCTGGCGATCCAGGGCTCGCGCTGGGAAGTACCCGGGTCGCGCTGCTTCGGCAGTTGCCATGGTGTGTCCGGCCCGCTGGAATGGCGGCCGGTCATCAACGAGACGAGGACCGGAGATTTGGTGAACTGGGTGCGTGCGGCCGACCCGAAGCTCGAAGAGATCGACCGGCGCGCGCCGTCTGCGATCCGGGCGAACGGGCCGCACATCTTCACGCAGCCGGCATGCGACAGGTTTTCGGGTTCGACTCTGGTGCGCAAGAGTTGCGACTAAGTCGAGAGAAAAACAGCATGTCCGAAAATCCGACCGGCGGCTCGCCTGGCAGGAATCGCCGCGGCCCGATGCCAACCGGGGCCGCGTAATCATGGCCACTGCATCTGCTGCAATGCGCGCGGATTCCATCCGCCTGGGCCCCTGGCACCAAACCGCGGTCTATGGCGCGACCGCCGTGCTCGCCGTGAGCGGCATCGTCTGGCTGGGGCTGCATTACTTCCTCGCCCTGCCCGGTGAATACGGCCCGCAGATCCACCCGCTCGAGCCCTGGATGCTGCGCGTGCACGGCGCCGCGGCGATGGCGGGGCTCGTCATCTACGGCTCGCTGCTGCCGGGGCACATCCGGCGCGCCTGGTCCATCCGGCGCAACATCGTGCTGGGCATCGGGCTGGTGAGCATCATGCTGCTGCTCACCGTGACGGGGTATTTGCTCTATTACGCCGGCGACGAGGCCACCCGGCCGGTGATCAGCGCGGTGCACTGGCTCCTGGGTCTGGGCGTGCCGGGGCTGCTTCTCTGGCACG
>JANMYN010000732.1:0-3544 GCA_031382195.1 Betaproteobacteria bacterium | reverse complement strand
ATAGCGGAGAGATTCCCATGCCTGCCACCGCAACAGCGCTGAAAACCGGCGACGAACCCATCCTGCTGCGGCAGAACGCCGGCGGCATCACCACCCTCACGCTGAATCGCCCGAAGCAATACAACTCGCTATCCGAAGAGTTGTTGGCCGAACTGCAGTCGACGCTGGAGAGCATCGGCAAGGATTCGTCGGTAAGGGTTGTCGTCATTGCCGGCGCGGGATCGGCATTCTGCGCCGGACATGACCTCAAGCAGATGCGGGCCAATCCGCGCAGGGACTATTACGACAAGCTGTTCGCGCAGTGCAGCGATGTGATGATGCGGCTGCTGCGCTTGCCACAACCGGTCATCGCGCGCGTGCACGGCATTGCCACCGCGGCCGGGTGCCAGTTGGTCGCGCAGTGCGATCTCGCGGTCGCCGCCGATACCGCGCGCTTTGCCGTTTCCGGCATCAACGTCGGGCTGTTCTGCTCGACGCCGAGCGTATCGCTTGGTCGCAACGTCTCGCGCAAGGAAGCCATGGAAATGCTGCTGACCGGCGATTTCATCGATGCTGCGACCGCGAAGCAGCGCGGCCTGGTGAACCGTGTCGTGCCGGCGGACAGGCTCGATGCCGAAATCAGGGCGCTCGCCGATGCCATCATCAAAAAGTCCTCGGTCGCCGTGACCACCGGCAAGAAGATGTTCTACAAACAGATCGAGATGGGCATGGAAGCGGCGTACGAATACGCCGCGGATGTGATGGCCTGCAACATGATGGCGGAGGATGTCGGCGAAGGCATCGACGCCTTCATGCAAAAGCGCCCGCCGGAGTGGAAAAACAAGTAACCAACTCACACCAGCCCTTTCCCCCGGAAGGCGAAGGAGAAACGGTCAACCCACGAGAAAACGGGCGACACGCAGATAGTCGCCCGTTTTGTTTTTGGCGGCCTGCGGCCATAATGGCCGGACCATGAAACTCGCCAGCCTAGAAGCAATCGTTCGGGTTTTGAATGACGCGCATGCCCGCTATCTCGTGGTGGGGGGCCTGGCAGTCGCGGCGCATGGTTACGGGCGCGCAACGTTCGATGTCGACGCCGAGTACGACAACGCCCTGCTGGGCGAACTGCTGCCGGGTGTCCCCGCCCGATTCGTACGCATCGAAACACTGCTTCGCATGAAGGAAACGGCGGGACGCGCCAAGGACCTGGAAGACATTCGCCAACTGAGGCTGTTGCAAGGGAGTTGCGGCAATGAGCAATGATCGGACGCAAACCAATCCGGAACAGGCGGCATGGGAGGCACACAATATTACGCAACTTGTCTATTTCCGTTCTCTGAGCCTGCGGGAAAAGATGCAAGCCGTTCAGGGCCTGGCGGACGTGGTGCGGCGATTCGAGGAGATGCGCACGAGGGGCGAGTTCCACGTTCTCACTGGAGGAAATCGTCCAGGCCCAGGAAGAAATGGCTGAACTGAGCGAGCGCTTGGCGAACCGGCGCCGCCAGGGGCGGAACCCGGACGTCGAGCCATGACCGGAACCGTCGCGCGCCGAACGAAAAGCGCCGCAGGCGCGGGCCGGCCCAAGCTCGCCGGCAGTGGGAAGCTGCGCATCGGCGACGACTGGAACGCCATCACCATCATCGCGCTGTCGCAGGACAATCCCTTGAAAGCGATTGCCGAGTTCGTCGAAAACAGCATCGACGCCGGGGCGCGCAACGTCATCATCACTCGCTCACGCGAACGCGGTGAACATTTCCTCAGCGTCGTGGACGACGGCACCGGGGTGCGCAGAAACGACGAGGGCGCGCCCGACTTCCGCTATGTCGCCACCCACATCTGCGATTCCATCAAACGTCAATTGAAGTCCGCGGGCGCGAAAGGCATCCAGGGCGAATTCGGCATCGGTCTGCTCTCGTTCTGGACCGTGGGCGAAGCGCTGGTGATGAGCGCCGGCGTAGCCGACAGCGCCGTTTATGAAATGCACATGCGCAAAGGCGATCCCGGCTACGAGGTCACCCGGCGCCAGGTTCTGGCACCCGAACCGGGCACGCGGCTGAAGATCGGCCCGCTGCTGCCCGGCGTCAGGCAGATTTCGGGCGAGAAGATACAGTGGTATCTGGCCGCGGAGTTGCGCGAGCGCATCCGCCACACCGGCGTGCGGGTCAAGGTGATCGATCGTCACGCGCGCAAGGAATTCAACGTCGAGCCGCGCCAGTTCACCGGCGATCTGCTTCATCACTTGCCGGCGGCGGCCGGCGAAATCTATGCGGAGTTGTATCTGAATCCGCCCGACCCGGCCAACGAAGTCGGCCTGTATCGCTCGGGAACCCGCATTCTGCATTCGCTCGCCGAACTCGACACCTTCCGGAAATCTCCCTGGACCGACGGCTATCTGCAAGGCATCGTCGATGTACCCACCCTCAATCTGACACCGGCCACACGCACCGGGGTGATCCACGATGCCGCGCTCGAAGCGTTCGTCGCGGCGATCGCGCCGCTGGAAGCGCGCCTGCTGGAACTCATTGCAGAACACAGGCGCGCGGAAGAGGAGCGCATGAGTCGCGACACGCTGCGCGCGATCCAACGCGCGTTCCGCGAAGCCCTGCTCACGTTGCCCTCGGAGGAATACGAGTGGTTCGATGTGAGCGTGCGGCAGCGAAGCGTTGCGGGCGAGAGCGCCACGCGCGCGGAGGATTTGCCGCCGGAGGGCATGCCGATCGCCGCGGAAGGTGACGAGGCCGCAAGCCCAAGACAAAAGCAATTTTTCGAGTATGCCGGCCCGCTGCAAAACGTTCGTATCGTGCCAGCGATGTGTACGCTCGCGGTGGGAACATCGCGTACCCTGCGCGCGCTGGCGCGCGATGCCAATCGCCGCCCGATCGAGAGCGGCATCGAATTGGCATGGCGCATCCTCGACGGCGCAGGTGGCATCAACAACACGGCCGGCGAATTCGTCACCTACAGCGCACCCCAGGAACCTTGTCTGGTTCGTCTCGGCGTGAGCGCCCGCCAAGGCGAAACCCTATGCGAAGGCGAAGCGCTGGTCACGGTTACCGACACCTTCTTGCCGGAGGAAAAATCGCGCGCCACCGGGCGCCAGGGACTGCCCGGCTATACGCTGGAACACGCGCCGGGCAAGCTCTGGCGCTCGCGCTTCGACGCCGAGCAGAACGTGATCGTGGTAAACAGCGGCCACCGCGACTATATCTACGCCGCGCGCGCCAAGGCGCTCAAGCTGCGTTACCTGGTGCGGCTGTACGCCAAAGAGATGGTACAAAAGAACTTTCCCGGCCTGCCCTCGGACCAGTTGCTCGACCGTCTGATCGAACTGTCGCTCTACACCGAGGAAAATTTGCGCTGAGTGGACAAGTTCGACCGCATCTACAAGCTCCACGACATCCTTCGTGACCGGCGCACGCCGATCTCGCGCGAGGATCTCATGCGGCGGCTGGAGTGCGCCGAGCCAACCGTTTATCGCCTGATCCGGCTTCTCAAGGATCACCTCAATGCCCCGATCGAATGGCACGAAGAACTCGGCGGCTACTATTACCGACGTGATACCGGA
>JANMYN010000718.1:0-3589 GCA_031382195.1 Betaproteobacteria bacterium | reverse complement strand
CCGGAACAAAAATCCCGGAAATGCGATCGGCTAGCCGCTGTATCGGCGCCTTGCTACCCTGTGCTTCCTCGACAAGGCGGACGATGTTCGCCAGCTGCGTCCGGGTGCCGACCCCCGTGGCGCGAATTTTCAAAACACCACTTTGATTCTGGGTCGCCGCGTAGACCCGATCGCCGGTGCGCTTGGCGAGCGGCATGCTCTCACCGGTCAGCATGCTCTCATCGACGCTGGATGCGCCTTCCACGACGTCGCCGTCGACGGCAATGCGCTCGCCGGGCCGCACGATGACCATGTCGTCGGCCACGACCGAGGCCAGCTCCACTTCTGCAATCTGGCCGTTGCGTTCAATCCTCGCCTGCCTGGGTTGCAACTGGAGAAGTTTCTCAATGGCGCCAGATGTTTTGCCTTTGGCGCGCGCTTCCAGCAGTTTGCCCATGAGTACAAGGGTGATAATGGCCGCGCTGGCTTCGAAGTAGACGTGATGGTGATGCAGTCCGAACAGAGTCACTACCGTGCTATAGAGGTAAGCCATGCTGGTGCCGAGCGCGACCAGTACATCCATGTTTGCAGCGCCACCGCGCAGGGCGTTCCACGCACCGACGTAGAAGCGCCTGCCGATCCAGAATTGGACAGGCGTGGCGAGCAGCCATTGCCACACGCGTGGAAAATATTCTTCATGCGAGCCCGCAATCATTGCGCCCATCTGCAGCAGCAGCGGCAATGTCAGGACTGCGGAGAGCCAGAACCAATACAACTCCCGCCGGTAATGTTCGGCACGACGGGACTTCTCCGCCTCGCGCGACGTAACGGCCAATTCGCGCGCCCCGTAACCGGCCTTGCGCACCGTTTCCATCAGCGTGGGGATATCGGTGGTACCCGGCGAAAATTGGATGCGGGCGCGCTCGGTTGCAAGGTTCACATTGGCGTCCACACCCGGCAGCCTGGCGAATGCTTTTTCGATGCGACTGGCACAGGAGGCACAGGTCATGCCGTCGATCGCCAAATTCACGGTAACCGGAGTAACGGGATCCATGTTTCCACTTTAGTACCCTGTAGGGGTATAGTCAAGTACCAGGGTGGGGTATCGGACACGGAGGCCAGGGGTGAGGCAGCGGATAGGGGCCAGGAAGAGCAGTACGGAGTGCTGAGTGCTGCGTGCTGCGAGAGGGGCCAGAGGAAAGAAACAACACGCCGCTGCGCGGCCAGACTTTGTTAGCCCCCGGCCCCTAATCCCTGAGTTCCGACCGGTCCCGGAAGTGTTCGAGCGCTTCCGGATTGGCGAGCGCCTCGAGGTTCTTTACGGGATTACCGTGCACGATATTGCGTACCGCCAGTTCGACAATCTTGCCGCTCTTGGTGCGCGGGATGTCGGCCACCTGAATGATTTTGGCGGGTACATGGCGTGTGGTGGTGTTGCTGCGAATCTGGTCCTTGATCTTCCGGGACAGGCTCTCGTTGAGTTCCAGGCCGTCGCGCAGGCGCACGAACAGTACCACGCGAATGTCGTTGTCCCAGTCCTGGCCGATGACCAGGCTTTCGACGACTTCTTCGAGGCGCTCGACCTGGCGATAGATCTCCGCCGTTCCGATGCGCACACCGCCGGGATTGAGAGTGGCGTCCGAACGTCCGTAGATGATGGCGCTGCCGCGGGCCGTGAGTTCCATGTAGTCACCGTGGCACCAGACCGCGGGAAAGCGATCGAAATAGGCTGCGTGATACTTGGCTCCGCTCGCATCGTTCCAGAAATAGATCGGCATGGACGGAAACGGCGCGGTACAGACGAGCTCGCCTTTGACGCCCACCACCGCTTTGCCGTCGTCATCGAAAACCTGGACGTTCAGCCCAAATCCGCGGCACTGGATTTCGCCGCGACAGACCGGCAGGGTCGGATTGCCGAGCACGAAGCAGGAAACAATGTCCGTGCCGCCTGAAATGGAAGACAGCAACAAATCCTTCTTGATTGCGCGGTAGACGTAGTCGAAGCTCTCCGCGACGAGTGGCGAACCCGTCGATGCCATGGCTTGCAATGAAGACAGTGCATGGGTCTCTACCGGCATGGCACCCGCTTTGGTCAGCGCGTCGATGTATTTGGCCGACGTTCCGAATACGGTCATGCGTTCTTCGTCGGCGAAATCGAACAGTACGCGCGGGCCGGGGTAGAAGGGCGAGCCGTCGTAGAGCAACAAGGTCGCTCCCGTAGCAAGGCCCGATGCGAGCCAGTTCCACATCATCCAGCCGCAGGTGGTGAAGTAAAACAGGCGATCGCCGCGCTTCAGATCGGTATGGAGCTGGTGCTCCTTGAGGTGTTGCAGCAGCGTGCCGCCGGCCCCGTGCACGATGCATTTAGGCACGCCGGTTGTGCCCGAAGAATACAGGATGTACAGCGGATGGTTGAACGCCAGCCGCTTGAAGGCAATGGTCTTGCCGACATAGCGCCCGACGAAATCTCCCAGGTGCACGGCCTTCGCAATGGCGGAGATGTCGGGACGCTCGCGCGTGTAGGAAACGATTACGGCGCGCTTCAACGACGGTAGATGCTTCGCGATTTCGGTAATGCGCGGCAAGGTGTCGATTAGCTTGCCGTTGTAGTGATAACCCTCCACCGCGAACAGAATCACCGGTTCGATCTGGCCGAAGCGGTCGAGCACGCCCTGGACGCCGAAATCGGGCGAGCAGGACGACCAGATTGCGCCGAGGCTCGCCGTTGCCAGCATGAAAATGATGGTCTCGGGCATGTTCGGCATGAACGCTGCGACGCGATCGCCTTGCTTGACGCCGGTCGCGGACATCGCCTGCGCCGTGCGCGATACGGCGTCGTAAATCTCTGCGAAGCTCATGCGGCGGCGGACCTTGTCCTCGCCCCAGAACACCATGGCGGTTTCATCGTCGCGCCGGCGCAGGAGGTTCTCCGCGAAATTGAGCTTCGCGTCGGGAAACCATTGCGCGCCCGGCATCTTGTCACCATCGTGGAGTACGCGTTCGCCCCGCGTCTCGGCGATCACGTCGCAGAAATCCCACACCGAGGTCCAGAATTGCTCGGGCTGGCTTATCGACCATTCATACAGCGCAGTGGAATCGGCGACACCGGCCTGCCATCGCTTGTTCACCAGCTTGATGAACGCGCTGATGTTGGAGCGGGCGATGCGCTCCTTCGAGGGTTGCCAGAGGATAGGAGGATGGGCAGTCATGGCTCGTCAGCTAAGGCGTAATTAATCAAAACCCAACACAGAGGCACAGAGGACACAGAGTTCACAGAGAAAACCAAAGAACGAAATAGAAATACACGAGAAATATTTTGATTCAGTACACCTTAGCTGACGAGCCATGACTGCCCATCCTACTATCCTCTGGCAACCATCCAAGGAGCGCATTGCCCGCTCCAACATCAGCGCGTTCATCAAGCGGGTCAACAAACGCTGGCAGGCCGGTGTCGCCGATTCGAATGCCCTGTATGAATGGTCGATAAACCACTCCGAGCAGTTCTGGACGTCGGTGTGGGATTTCTGCGGCGTGATCGCCGAAAGCCGCGGCGAACGCGTGCTGCTCGATGGCGACAAGATGCCGGGCGCACAATGGTTCCCCGACGCAA
>JANMYN010000662.1:0-5092 GCA_031382195.1 Betaproteobacteria bacterium | reverse complement strand
CGATCGAGTCCGATGGCGAGGCGACGCGGATTCTTCCGCTGGATTGAAAGCCTTCGACCAATCTTGAGGAAGGAATTCGCAAGACCTATGAGGATTTTGTAAATATCTGCGCCAACGATAGTTGGCGAATCGTCGAATCAGCTGCCCGATAATGCTTTCGCGCTGTGTCCCCTGAGGCTCGCTGTTAACGGTTCGGCGGGCTCAGCTTTGGGATTCCATTCCAATGTTCCCGTGCACTGTTTTTTACAGTCCTCTTCCAGCCGCACGATGACGTTCCAGAATGACGCTCGTATGCAGTCGACTACGACAACCGAATGCTCAGAACGGCCATGGTGTCACGAGAAAAAGGATCGTCTATAATTCCATACTCATGCTCTCACAAGTCCGGATGACTATGCATTCCAAGATTTTTTTTGAAGAAGTGGCCAAGGTTGCGCAAACAATCGACTTAGCGGCGATAGAGAATCTGGCGAAAGAGCTGGTCGCATTGCGTCAACGCGGCGGGCGACTGTTTCTGCTCGGCGTTGGCGGCAGTGCTGCCAATTGTAGCCATGCCGTAAACGATTTTCGTAAACTCTGTGGCATCGAGGCCTATACGCCCGTCGACAATGTTTCCGAACTTACGGCGCGGACCAATGATGAAGGCTGGGACACAGTGTTCGCGGCGTGGCTCAGGACCAGTAAAGCGAACAAGAACGACTCCGTGCTGGTCTTCTCCGTCGGTGGCGGTAACGCGGAAAAGAATGTAAGTGCGAATATCGTATCCGGGATCAAGGAAGCAAAACAGCGCGGCATGAAGGTGTTCGGAGTGGTGGGACGCGATGGCGGCTATACGAAGCAGGTTGGCGACTGTGTCGTTGTGGTGCCGACTGTCGAAGCCTCGCGCGTTACCCCGCATACCGAAGCGTTTCAGGCGGTGGTCTGGCATTGCCTAGTGTCACATCCGGAGTTGCAACAGGTCTTGACCAAGTGGTGAGCCAGCGGCACAGTGAGACGAGCTGTTTTTCTTGACCGTGACGGCGTCATCAACCGGTCGATTGTCCGCGACGGGAAGCCCTATCCGCCGGGGTCAGACGCCGAATTGGAAATCCTGGCGGGAGTCCGCGGTGCCCTCGTTTCACTGCGTAGCACAGGATTCCTGAACATCGTGGTAACGAACCAGCCGGATGTGGCGACCGGCAAGCAGAAAATCGAGATCATCGAGGTGATGCACCGGCGCCTGCGGCTTGAGCTGGCGCTGGATGACATCAAAGTCTGCTATCACACGGATGCTGACCAGTGTGATTGCCGAAAGCCGAATCCCGGTATGTTGCTGGAGGCAGCGAAAGATCATGACATTGATCTGAGACAAAGCTTCCTTGTCGGCGACAGGTGGCGGGATGTCGCCGCAGGGCAAGCAGTTGGTTGTGGCTGCTTTTTTGTGGACTACGAGTATCAGGAGCAACGTCCGAAGAAGCCCTTTGTTGCTGTAAAATCGCTCTCCGAAGCGGCGGCCCTAATTCTCTCCAATATTTCTCCGAGGTAACAGTCGATGTCCGATCTCAAATCGCTCAAGGTCAAGTTATTTGCCGATGGCGCCGATCTTGCCGGCATCAAGGAGATGGCATCCAATCCGACAATCAAGGGATTCACCACCAATCCGACGCTGATGCTCAAGGCCGGTGTAGCAGATTACAAGGCGTTTGCCTTGCAAGTACTCCAGATAGTGGGCGGTCGGCCGATTTCATTCGAAGTCTTCGCCGACGATTTCGACACCATGGAAAAGCAAGCGCTCGAGATCGCGTCCTGGGGCAAGAACGTCAACGTCAAGATTCCGGTAACCAATACCAAAGGCGAGTTCTGCGGCCCCCTCGTCGAGCGCCTGTCGCGGGCCGGAGTCCAGCTCAACGTGACCGCGGTAATGACCCTCGACCAAGTCAAGCGCATCACCGACCGGCTCGCGACCGACACGCCTGCGATAGTGTCGGTATTCGCCGGTCGCATTGCTGACACCGGTCGCGATCCTTTGCCGCTGATGAACGAGGCGGTTGGAATCCTCAAATCCAAACCCAGGGCCGAACTGATCTGGGCCAGCCCGCGCGAACTGCTCAACATTTTTCAAGCCGATTCGATCGGCTGCCAGATCATCACTGCCACCAATGACATCCTGAAAAAACTGTCGTTGATCGGCAAGGAGCTCGATGCCTACTCCCTGGAGACCGTCGAGATGTTCTATAAGGACGCCAAGGCGGCTGGCTATACCATCGCCACACGCGCAGCCGCATAATAAACCCTCGGTCCGATACCTACGATCCTATGTTCAAGTCCATCCTCGTGACCGGCGGTGCCGGCTATGTCGGTAGCCTTCTCACCCCCCAGCTCCTCGATCTCGGCTACAAGGTCTGCGTGTACGACACGATGTACTTCGGTGACGATTTCCTGCCGAAGGGAAATCCCAACCTCAAAGTCGTCAAAGGCGA
This sequence comes from Betaproteobacteria bacterium, assembly GCA_031382195.1. GTDB lineage: Bacteria > Pseudomonadota > Gammaproteobacteria > Burkholderiales > JACQAP01 > JACQAP01. Next base: position 2,633 of record JANMYN010000662.1, on the reverse strand, counting down.
TATTCGCGACGTAAAGAAACTTTCCGAGGTTCTCGGGGGAGTGGATGCCGTCATCAATCTGGCATGTATCTCCAACGACGCCAGCTTCGTGCTGGACGAAAAACTCTCAACGTCGATCAACCTGGAAGCTTTCGAGCCCATGGTTGTCGCGGCGAAGACGGCGGGCGTGAAACGCTTCATCTACGCCTCATCGAGCTCGGTATACGGTGTATCGGACGCGCCGGACGTGACCGAAGAGCATCCCCTCGTGCCGCTCACGTTGTATAACAAGTACAAGGGTATGTGCGAACCGCTGTTGTTCAAACACCAGTCGCCGGATTTCGTTTGCGTCACCATCCGGCCGGCAACCCTGTGTGGTTATGCGCCCCGGCAGCGTATGGACTTGTCCGTAAACATTCTTACCAACCATGCAGTCAACAAAAACAAGATCACGGTATTTGGCGGTGCACAGAAGCGGCCCAATCTTCATGTGCAGGACATGTGCGACCTGTACGATCTGCTGCTGAAGACGCCTGATGACAAGATCGCCGGCCAGATTTTCAATGCCGGTTTTCAGAACCTGTCGATCATGGAGATTGCCCAGATCGCGAAGCGCATAGTGCAGACGTCCTTCCCCGAGAAGGGCGAGATTCCGATCGTGACGACGACGACCGACGACAATCGTTCCTATCACGTCAATTCCGACAAGATTCAACGAGTGCTCGGCTTCAAGCCCAAACGCACCGTGGAGGACGCCGTACAAGACCTGTGCAATGCCTTCAAGGCCGGCAAGCTGCCAAACAGCATGGACGACACTTTTTATTTCAACGTCCGGCGTCTCACCTCCCTCAAGGCAGCATGACCTCGCGGCCAGTCGCTGTAGTCACCGGCGGCGCGGGTTTTATCGGCAGTCACATGGTGGACGTGTTGGTGACACGCGGGTTTTCGGTGCGTGCCGTGGACAATCTGATCGGCGGCCGCGAAGAGAACCTGGCGCATCACGGCAGCAATCCGGACGTTATGCTGGAAAAGCGCGATATCCGCAGTTTCGCGCCTGAAGATCCGCTGTTCCGCGGTGCTAAATATGTCTTTCACTTTGCCGGTATCGGCGATATCGTGCCGTCGATCGAACGGCCGATGGACTACATGTCGGCCAATGCGATGGGCACCGTGCACATGCTTGAATGTGCACGGCACGCGAGTGTAGAAAAATTTGTATACGCCGCGTCGTCTTCCTGTTACGGACTGGCGAGCGTGCCGACACGCGAGGATCACCCGATAGATCCCCGCTACCCCTATGCGCTTTCAAAATATCAGGGCGAGCAGGCGGCGTTTCATTGGCACCAGATCTACAAGTTGCCGGTGAACTCGATTCGCATCTTCAATGCCTACGGAACTCGCTCACGCACTTCCGGCGCCTATGGCGCGGTATTCGGCGTATTCCTGCGCCAGAAGCTCGCCAACAAGCCCTATACCATCGTCGGCGACGGCAACCAGACTCGTGACTTCCTCTATGTGACTGATGTGGTGCGCGCCTTCCTTGCCGCCGCCGAGACCGACAAGGTTGGCCGCGTGTACAACCTGGGCGCCGGCAAGCCGCAATCGGTAAACCGCCTGGTCGAGCTGCTTGGCGGCGACGCCACCTGTATTCCAAAGCGCCCCGGAGAGCCCGACTGCACATGGGCCGATATCAGCCGCATTACGTCGGAACTCGGTTGGCGTCCCGAGGTGAGCTTTGAGCAAGGCGTGGCGAAAATCGTCGCCAACATCGATTACTGGCGCAATGCGCCGCTGTGGGATTCTCAATCCATCGCTGTCGCCACCAAGCGCTGGTTCGAGTACATGGGTTAGGGGAATAGTCGTGCTGTCATCGCTCACGGAAAAATATCGCCACAAGATCAAAACCGCCGAGGAACTCAGGCAGATCTTCGGTTCCCGGCCGCGCGCCAAAAAAGTGATCATGTGCCACGGGGTTTTCGACGTCGTACATCCCGGCCATCTGAGACATCTGATCTATGCCAAGAGCAAGGCCGACATTCTGGTGGCGAGCCTCACGGCGGACGTTCATATCAGCAAGGGGCAGTATCGGCCGCACGTGCCGCAAGATTTGCGGGCGCTGAATCTCGCGGCCTATGAGATCGTCGATTATGTGTTAATCGACAAGAACTCTGCGCCGATCGACAACATCTCGTACCTGCAGCCAGACTTTTTCGCAAAGGGCTACGAATACAACGCCGCCGGGCTGCCCCCGAAAACCCAGGAAGAGGCGGATGCCCTGCACGCTTACGGCGGCGAGATGATTTTCACGCCGGGCGACATCGTCTATTCGTCGTCACGGCTGATCGACCTCGCCCCGCCGGCAATCAGGCACGAAAAACTGCTCTCGTTCATGGATTCGGAGAGCCTGACGTTCGAGTCGTTGCGCAAAGCGCTGGCCAAGCTCACCGGACTCAGGGTTCACGTGGTCGGCGATACCATCGTGGACAGTTATACGCATGCTGCCATGATCGGCGGGCAGACCAAGACACCGACCATGAGCGTGCTATACGAGCGGCGCGACGACTATATCGGTGGCGCCGCCGTCGTTGCCGAACACCTGCGCGCGGCTGGGGCGGAAGTGACATTCTCAACTGTGCTTGGTAGCGACCCCTTCA
>JANMYN010000632.1:0-11127 GCA_031382195.1 Betaproteobacteria bacterium | reverse complement strand
GCTGGCCGGCAAGGTCGGACTTCCCTATCTGCACATCGACCCCTTCAAGATCGACTTTGCCGCCGTCACCAAGGTGATGTCGAACGCCTACGCCGAGCGCTTCAAAATTCTGCCGGTCAGTGTCACCTCTACCGAAGTCGTGATTGCCACGTGCGAACCTTATGTCCGCGAGTGGGAGGCCGAGCTTGCGCGCATCATGCGCTCGGAAATCAGGCGTGTCGTCGCCAATCCCCAGGACATCAATGGCTACCTGGTGGAGTTCTACAATCTCGCGCGCTCCGTTAAAAGCGCCAGCGAGCAGCACGGAGCGGCACTTTCCGACATCACCAATTTCGAGCAACTGGTCCAGCTCGGAACCAGCGGCAAACTCGACGCCAACGACCAGCACATCGTGCGGCTGGTCGACTGGTTGCTGCAGTATGCATTCGATGAAGGTGCCAGCGATATCCATGTCGAGCCACGACGCGATGTTGCCAATGTGCGCTTCCGCATCGACGGCGTGCTGCACCAGGTCTACCAGATTCCGACACCGGTAGTCGCCGCCATGACGAGCCGCATCAAGATTCTGGGACGCATGGATGTGGTCGAAAAACGGCGCCCGCAGGATGGCCGCATCAAGACCCGCACTTCCGCGGGCGAGGAAATCGAACTGCGCCTGTCGACCATGCCGACTGCCTTCGGCGAAAAGCTGGTCATGCGCATTTTCAATCCCGACGTGATCGTAAAGGACTTCAAGGAGCTGGGCTTTTCCGACGACGATCGCGAGCGCTGGCAAAAGGCGGTAACGCATCCGCATGGCATCGTGCTGGTGACCGGTCCGACCGGTTCGGGCAAGACAACCACGTTGTATTCGACACTCAAGCAGCTTGCCCAGCCGGACGTCAATGTCTGCACCATCGAAGACCCGATCGAAATGGTGGAGCCCATGTTCAACCAGATGCAGGTGCAGTCCGGAATCGGGCTCGACTTTGCTTCCGGCATTCGCACGCTCATGCGCCAGGATCCGGATATCGTGATGGTCGGGGAAATTCGCGACCTGGAGACTGCCGACATGGCGATTCAGGCTGCATTGACGGGGCACCTGGTGCTGTCCACCCTGCATACCAACGATTCCCCGTCAGCCGTGACGCGCCTGCTCGATCTCGGTGTTCCACCCTATCTAATCCATTCGACCATTCTCGGAATCATGGCGCAACGCCTGGTGCGCACGCTCTGCCCGCACTGCCGCGAAGCCGCCGAGATCGATGAGGAAACCTGGAACATGCTGATTGCGCCATGGCAGTCGGAAAAGCCGCAACAGATGTACTACGCCAAAGGCTGTCTGGAATGCCGGATGACGGGCTACGCCGGCCGGGTCGGAATCTACGAAGTCCTGCTTATGTCTGCCGCGCAGCGCCCGTTGATTACGGCGGACGCCGATTTCACGCTGATTCGTGATCAGGGCTACCGGGACGGCATGAAACCCCTGAGAATTTCCGGAGCTCTCAAAGTCGCTGCGGGTGTGACCACGGTGGACGAAGTCCTGAAAGTAGCGCCGCCGCTGGAAGGCGATCGCAGAAAGAAACCCTGACCGATAATCATGAAAGATACATTGCAGCCCGGGCTTACGCACACCTTCCGGTTCCGGATTCCGCCGACCAAGACAGTGCCGCATCTCTATCCAGAGTCCGCAATGTTTCGGGAGATGCCGGAGGTACTCGCGACCGGATTCATGGTCGGTTTACTGGAATGGGCGTGCGTGGACGCCTTGCGCCCTTACCTCGACTGGCCGGCTGAACAATCTTTGGGAACGCTCGTAAACTTTTCCCATGAAGCGGCCACGCCTCCCGGTTTTACGGTGACTGTCGACGTGCGCCTGGAGCGCATCGAGGGACGCAAACTGGTTTTCCACGTAGAGGCGCACGACGGCATCGACCGCATCGCATCGGGAACGCATGAACGCTTCGTCATCGACGCGGCCCGCTTCCGCAGTAGGGTGGCGGAAAAGGCGCGCAAAGTATCCGCTTGACGCACGCGGTTGTGCGCCGGACCAGTGTGTCGTCTTAAAATCGCATCCTGACCACGAATTCCGCCGGGTAACGACCAGCCGCCACAATATTGGCACTAGCGGTAGTCGTGCATCGCTTGCGGCCGTCTAAATCGCGGCCGCCATCGGTGGGCGGCAGTGCGCGTTCCATCATTGCTCTGTTGCTGCACCTGTTCCTCGTCGCGATGACGTTCACAACGTTTCGATCGCCAATTTAAATTATCGGCGCCAGGCTGCGATGAATTCCAGGTCCGGAAAGCGCTGAAGCCGGTGCCCGTGGAAGTTATCACAGCGAAATTGCCGGCACGCTACCGCGTCAATTCGCGCATTGCGCGTTCCAGGCCCTGCAGCGTAAGCGGATACATGCGTTCGCCCATCAGATCGCGGATCATGCCGATGGATTCGTAGTAGCCCCAGCGATCCTCAGGCGTCGGATTCAGCCAGGCCGCATGCGGATAAATGTCCAGCATGCGTTGCATCCACACCGACCCCGCCTCCTCGTTATGGTGCTCGACGCTGCCGCCCGGGTATCCCACTTCGTAAGGGCTCATGGTGGCGTCACCGACGAATATCAGCTTGTAGTCGTGGGCATACTTGTGCAATACCTGGAACGTCGGCGTGCGCTCCGAATTGCGCCTGCGGTTATCGCGCCACACCGATTCGTACAGAAAGTTGTGAAAATAGAAATATTCAAGATGCTTGAACTCGACGCGTGCCGCCGAGAATAATTCCTCGCACACCCGGACATAGTCCTCCATCGAACCACCGACATCCAGGAACAGCAGTACCTTCACCGCGTTGTGGCGTTCGGGCACCATTTTGATGTCGAGGTAGCCCGCGTTTTTGGCGGTCGACCGGATGGTGTCATCCAGGTCCAATTCGTCCGCCGCGCCCTCGCGGGCGAATTTCCGCAAACGTTTCAGCGCGACCTTGATATTGCGGACGCCGAGTTCCACCGAGTCGTCCAGGTTGCGATACTCGCGCTTGTCCCATACTTTCACTGCGCTGCGGTTGCGCGAGCCCTGCTGGCCGATGCGCACGCCTTCGGGGTTGTAGCCGTAAGCGCCGAACGGCGATGTGCCACCGGTGCCTATCCATTTCGAGCCGCCCTGGTGCCTGCCCTTCTGCTCTTCCAGGCGCTTGCGCAATGCCTCCATGAGCTTTTCCCAGCCGCCCAGCGATTGAACCAGTTTCTTTTCTTCTTCCGTCAGCAGCAATTCAGCCTGCTTGCGCAGCCACTCCTCGGGTATCTCGAGCACCATGCTGTGGGGCTGCGCTGCGATTCCCTTGAAGTAGGCGCCGAATACACGATCGAACTTGTCGTAGTTCGATTCATCCTTGACCAGGCAGGCGCGCGCGAGATAGTAGAACTCGTCCAGGCTGCCGGAGCTGACGTGCTTTTGCAGGGCCTCCATGAGCGTCAGGTATTCCTTCACCGACGCCGGCACGCCTCCTTCGCGCAGTCTCAGGAAAAAATCAGTCAGCAAAGGCGTTCACTCCGCAAGAGAACTCAGTTGTGCTGCCGCTTGCTGAGCGCAATGGCTTGCAGCCAGCGAATCTCGAGCGATGGCTGGCTGCCCGCAGGCAGCCGTTTTGGCAGTTCTGCGACGACTTCGATGGCCTGATCCAATTCGTGGCGCGCCAGATGGGAAAGCATCAAGGCTGCCCCAACATATAGCGTGTCGCCGGCTGGAGAGCTCGGGGTCGCCGCCCCGAACAATTCCCGCGCAGGACCGGCCATCGCGCTCGCATCCCGCCCACCAACCGCATTGAGCAGGTGGAACCACTGCTGTGCTTCCCTACCCTGCCGCTTCCTGCAGCGAGGCGGAACGATCTTGTCCCAGAACTTCGAAGCCTGGGCCACGTCCCGGTCCAGATAGCGCGCGACGAAGCGGCCGACGTTTATCCAGGAAGATTGCCAGAGTTTCGGCGCTTGGGCACCGCAATTCTGTGCGCCCAGGCGCGCCAGCGCAATCGGCTCACGCGCCTCCAGCAGCGTGGCGTCGTCGCTGCCCTCGATTACCGCGCGGATCGCCCGTTGTGCCTGGCCGCGGCCAAATGAATTTTGAGCCGTCAGCGGGGTCCATGCCGGCTCCGGCGCAGCGATGGTGAGCATTTCGTTGATGGGCAGCTCGGTGACCAGAATCTGCATTGGCTCCGGTACCGCTAATGCCAGGAAACGGGCACGCGCGGCGCGACTGTCCATGAACGGAAAATAATCCGAGTTCACCGGCGCAAGAGAGGTCGCGAAAAACGGATCAAGAAGTGTTTTGTCGCCAACGCGGCGCGCGCGCACGTCATCGGCGCCGTTGACGAAAATACGCGTCAGGAGTTTTTGCATTTCAGGTTGAGAAAAAATACGGCCATTCGGCGTGCCCAATTTTCCATTTTTGGTGCCCACAACGAGCAAGTCAAATGGATGGGCGATATAAACGGCATAGTCGTCGAATGCCGGCGACAAAGCCTTCATCACCGAGTTTACCGAAGCGTAGTCGATCTCATAGAGCTGTATCCACTGAACCAGTATGCCGCCGTCGTTGAGATACCGGGAGACGTGCCGATAGAACTCCGCAGTGAACAGGGAAGACACGCCGCTGACCCAGGGATTCGATGGTTCGGACACAATGATGTCGTATTTTCTGTTTGCTACCGAGAAATACGTCTTCGCGTCCTCGATGTAGACATGACTTCTGGGGTCTTCATACGCAAGGCGGTTCCGCGGATAGAACCCGCGACGCGACGCCTCGACCATGCGCGCTTCGATCTCGATCGTGTCAACACGCTCCACTGCGGGGTCCGCGAGGAGGACATGGGTGCTCATGCCGGAACCGAAGCCGATGACCGCCGCGTTTTTCGGCGAGGGATGCAGCGTCAATGGCAGCGCGCCGAGCAGGATCTGGGTTACCTCGTCGCTTGTCGGCGCGCCGCTGCCCATATTGATGCTGGCATCAATTTTTCCGTTCGTTGCCAGCGCGAACATTTCGTTCTTCCGCGTCAGACTTACTTTCGCGGTCTTGCCATCGCGCAGGTACAAGACCTCCTCGTGCGTCGAACGGTTTATCCCGGTCCGGTACACGCCCGAGACAATTTTCAGCGGATCAATATCGGCCGATCCGATGGCCACAGCAAAAGCGGCAAGTCCGACAAAAGACCAGACTACGAGCCTTTGTGAACGCGCCGGCGAAGCCAGAGATGCGAACAACAGCAGGCCGAGGGCGAAATCGAACATTGCCCCGGCCACGATGACGCCTTTGGCATTGAATACCGGCATCAGAACGTGCACCGCCAGGGCCACCCCGACGATCGCACCCAGCGTATTCGCGGCATAGATCCCACCTACGGCGCGCTCCCCGACGCCGTTGCGCAGAGCGGTGAACGTTATGATCGGCAGCGTCATGCCGGCGCAGAACGTCGTCGGCAGCATGACCGCGGATGCCAGCACATGGCTGGCCCAGTTGAAACCCACGTAGCCCGCGTCGGTCCTGCCGAACGTGTTGACGACCTGCTCCATCCAGTCGAACGTGCTTCCGTAAATGAACAGGGTCGATAAGGCGAGCAAGCCCATCGCCAGCTGGATGTTCGCGAGCAGCGTGCGGGGGTCCGGCGAGCGCTCAATGCGGCGCGAAATCCACCAGCCGCCGAGTGCCAAACCGAGAATGAAAGACGAAAGCATGAGTTCAAAGGCGTGGGTGCTCGCGCCGAGCACCATGGACAGCATCCTGATCCAGCCGATCTCATAACAAAACGACGCCAGGCCCGTGACGAATGAAGCTATCAACAGCAGGCGGTAGCTGATGGATGCCGCCGCGGGCTGGGCGCGGCTGCTGTCGGGTATCGCCGATGGCCTGCGCATCTGCGCAACGGATTTGAACAAGGCCCATGCGGCAAAAGCAACGGCGAAGTTCAGAAGCCCGGCCGTCAGAATGGTACCCGGCAAGCCCACATTCGGAATCAAGGTGAATCCGGCGGCCAGCACGCCGATCGCGCCGCCGATACTGTTGGTGAAGTACAACAGGGCCACCGAACGGCCGGCTTTCTCCGGAGCAAAACGCAGGAATGCCGCGGTGATGAGCGGAAAAGTCATGCCCAGCAGAATGGACTGGGGCAATATCATGACGGCCCCAAGTCCCCACTTGTAGACTTGGACTGCGGCTGCGGATCCCAGCGCCGGAATGACATGGTCGAACGAGGCCTGCGTGATGCGGTCGAAGGCGCCATGGAACATCAGTGCGATCGCGCCGATGACAGCTTCGACCAGCGCGTAAGCCAGCAGCACCTGTTTCCAGCGCGCCGAAAAATGACCGGCCAGCAGGGATCCGATTGCCAGGCCGCCCATAAAGATGACGAGCACCAGAACTTGCGAATACGCCGCATGTCCGAGGAACAGCTTGAGGTACTGGCTCCAGATTGATTCGTAGATCAGTCCGGAGAATCCGGACACGGTAAAGATGCAGAGCAGTACAACGGGCGCGGAAATTCGACGCATCTTATTCAACCCCATATTCTTTGAGTTATTCCTATCGTTTGGCGCAAACATCAATTCCGCAGCGGTTCCGCGCGACTAAAAAAATCTGCGATGGCAGCCGGATTGAACATTTGCTCACACTACCGCATCGCCCCGGCGAGAATTGACGCAATCAATTTGAATCAGGTCCCCGGCGCCATCACGCAGCGCCGGTACGCGCGTCAACCTGTCCGCCGGGGTCGTAGGCCACGACCTGGTTGCGTCCCAAGGCCTTGGCGAGATAGAGCGCGCGATCGCCGTTGCGCAGCAAGTCTTCCGCTGTATTCCCGTGCTCCGGATAAACTGCGATGCCCACCGACAGCGTGCAACGTACCTTACCGGATTCCACTTGCGCTTCCATTTCGGCGAATCTCTGGCGCCAGTGCTCCGCCCGCGCGCGTGTGGCCTCGAGATTCATATTCGGCAACAGCAAAACAAATTCCTCTCCGCCGTAGCGACAGGCCACATCGCTGCGCCGCGCCTCGGTGCGCAGGATATCCGCCAGCATCCTGAGCACCACGTCGCCCGCCTGGTGGCCGTAGGTATCGTTGACGCGCTTGAAGTGATCAATGTCCACCATCATCAGGCTAAGTGGGGCGCGCCCGCGGATCGCCCTGGCAATCTCGGCGGGCAGTGCGTCATCGAGGTAACGGCGGTTGTACATACCGGTCAATGGATCGCGCATGACCTGCTCGCGAAGCTGCGCCTGCAATTCGTGAATTTCCTCGAGGCGCTGCTGAAGTTTGCCGTTGACGTCTTGTAATTGCGCCTGCGACCGGACCCTCTCGGTGACATCCTGCGCCAGTGACAGAACCAAATCGGGCCGCCCGTCGCTAGCGGGCACGATCGTATCGTGCCACTCGACTTCGATGGTGCGCCCATCCCGGGTCAGGTTGGCATTTACCGATTGGCTCTCGATGCCTTGTTCGATGACCTGCTCAATAATCCTGCCAACCGGCGCGCTGGCACTCGGCGGAATCATGAATGTCAGAAAATCGCGTCCCAGCACCTCGCTTTCGCTCCAGCCGAACAGTTGCTGCGCCTGCCGGTTCCACCCGGTCACCCGGCGCTGTCTGTCCCAGGTAATCATCGCCAGCGGGGCATTCTCGATCAGCGTGCGGAAGCGCTGCTCGCTCTTGCGCAGCGCATCCTGAATCTGACCGCGCTCGGCTATTTCACGCGACAGCCGCAGGTTCAGCCGGATCAACACCGCCACCACGGCGCCGGTCACCAACAGCACTATCGCGCCTGCGATGAGAAATTTGTAAATGGACTTCCAGTCGGTTCGCTGCGCGCGCTCAAAAATAAAGCCGCCGAGCGAATATGAAGCAGGCAGCATGTGCAGTTCCGCATAGGTCGCGGCTATATGCTCCCAGCGTCCGGGGTTCATATGCCCGATCTCCACCAATTGCGGCTGCATCAGCCTGCGCATTTCCTCAGCCTCGAACAACAAATGGTCCCGCGTCTTGCGTTGGCCATAGTGCGCGCGTATCAGGTCGGCGATTTCAGCGGTATGGTCCATCGCGTATTGCCATCCTCGTATGCTGGCACTCATGAACGCCGCCACGTCATCCGGGTGCGCGCGCACCTGCTTTTCCGTCGTGAAAAGAGAATCTCCGTAGAAATCGATGCCGATCGCTCGTGGCGAATATAGGTTGAAAGGCACGCCGGTCTTTTGCAGGAGATAGGGTTCATCGGTTGAGTAGGCCGACACTGCGGCGACTTTGCCCTGGAGAAGATCGTCCAGGTCGAACGAATGCGGTACTTGCACGATACGATCGAGCGGCAAGCCTTCGCGCTCCAGGTACGCGATCAACTCGGTCTCGTGCGGCAGCAGCATGACCTTCTTGCCGGCAAGTTCGTGCACCGATGCGCCGCTGCGGCCGGTCGCGATCAAAACCAGTGGTGAATGCTGCAGAATCGTCGCCAGCACGACCACCGGCTGACCTTGCCCGCGACGCAGAGCCAGTTCGGAGGCACCGACCCCGTAATCGGCCTTGCCAGAGAGCACCGCAGCGATCGGATCGTGTCCTTCCTCGGCCTCTTTCAGGCGAACGTCGAAGCCGGCCTCGCGGTAATAACCGCGATCGATGGCGGCATAGTAGCCGGCGAACTGAAACTGGTGCTTCCAGTTCAACTGCAGCGTGATTGTCTGCAACTCGGGCGCCGCCTGCAGCGTGCCGGCAGCCGACGCCATGCAACCGGCGGCAATCAGCCTGACAATAAAGTTGGATAGTCGGCTCAAAAGGGATCGCTCGATACGCGGCTCACGTGTTCCGCTTTTCCTCTTCACCCTTGAATCGGGACATCGCAGTGACCTCTCATTCTCAATTTCCCGTTCGTCGCGTCATGAACACCAGCCGCTCAAACAAATGGACATCCTGCTCGTTCTTCAACAGCGCGCCGGCGAGCGGCGGGATGATCTTTGCATGGTCCTTGCCGCGCAGCGTCTCCGGAGAGATGTCCTCCGCCATGAGCAGCTTGAGCCAGTCGAGCAGTTCGGAGGTCGACGGCTTCTTCTTCAGCCCCGGCACTTCCCGTATTTCGAAGAACACCGAGAGCGCCTCGCGCAGCAGCGATTTCTTAAGGCCCGGGAAGTGCACGTCGACGATACGCTGCATCGTTTCCTTGTCGGGAAACTTGATGTAGTGAAAAAAACAGCGGCGTAGGAAAGCGTCCGGCAACTCTTTCTCGTTGTTGCTGGTGATAATGATCGTCGGCCGGTGCTTGGCCTGAACCAGTTTCTGCGTTTCGTAAACATAGAATTCCATGCGATCCAGCTCCCGCAACAGATCGTTTGGAAATTCGATGTCCGCCTTATCCACCTCGTCGATCAACAATACCGCCTGGCAGTCGGAATCGAAGGCGTCCCACAGCGGGCCACGCACGATGTAATTGGCGATATCGTGAACCCGGCCGTCGCCGAGTTGGGAATCGCGCAGTCGCGAAACCGCATCGTATTCGTACAATCCCTGTTGCGCCTTGGAAGTGGATTTAACATGCCACTGCAGCAACGGCCGATCGAGTGCCTTGGCCACCTCCATCGCCAGCATGGTCTTGCCCGTGCCCGGCTCGCCCTTGATCAGCAGGGGCCGCTCGAGCGTGACAGCGGCGTTAACTGCCATCATCAGGTCTTCGGTTGCCACGTACGACTCTGTACCCTTGAATTTCATCGACATCTCGCTTGCGCATGGAATCAGGGGCCGATTATAACGGCGCAGGCAGCTATAATTACCGTTCCCCCTAACCAATTTCCAATAAATCCGGGAGGATGCATGCCCAATTTCAACGCCAACCTGTCGATGATGTTCAACGAGGTCGGTTTCCTGGAGCGTTTTGGCGCTGCGGCGAAAGCCGGCTTCCTGGGTGTGGAGTTTCTGTTTCCGTATGAGTTTCCGGTCGCACGGATCAAGGAGCAGCTCGACAAGCACAACCTGAAAATGGTGCTGTTCAACATGCCCCCGGGCGACTGGGAGGCCGGGGATCGCGGCTTGGCCTGTGATCCGGCCAAGGTTGGCCTGTTTCAGGAAAACGTCGGCAAGGCGATCTACTATGCGAAGGCGCTGGGCTGCGAAATGATCCACTGCATGGCGGGGCTCAAACCGCGCGGCGCCGGCGAAGACAAAATGCGCGAGACCTACATCGCCAACCTGCAATTTGCCGGCAAGGAACTCGCGAAACACAAAATGACCCTGCTGATCGAGGCGATCAACACGCGCGACATTCCGGGTTTCTATCTGAACTATTCGCGCCAGGCGTTCGACGTCATGCATTACGCTGACGTACCGAATCTCAAGTTTCAGTACGACATCTACCACATGCAGATCATGGAAGGCGACCTGGCGCCGACGATCGAGAAGAATCTCGCGAAAATCGGCCACATGCAGCTTGCCGGTACGCCGGGCCGCCATGAACCGAGCACCGGAGAAATCAACTATCCGTTCCTGTTCGGCTTCATCGACAGGATCGGCTACAAGGGCTGGATCGGTTGCGAGTACCGCCCGGCGGCCAAGACCGAAGACGGCCTCGGCTGGCTCAGGCCTTATTTGAAATCATGACTTTTGGCCACACAGGGCACAGAGGAAATCAAAAGCAACGTGAAACGGGAAGTGGACAATCCCAGCATAAATCCAGATCGTATGTCGACCAAATCGCTTCTGGCGTTTTGTCTTTCTCTGTGCCCTAAAAGGGTACTCCACGCTACAAGGGTACGCCGACGTGCTAAAAGGGTTCCGGGGGATACCGGTCTTCGACCATAACTCCGACATGCTAAGCACGTAGGGTATACGCACGTAGGGTATGCGCGAGGGTATCGGCGAGATCTGCAGCAAATTTCGATTTTGAGGAGATAAAAACATGAACGTAGGATTCATCGGGCTGGGCATCATGGGCAAACCCATGGTTGCCAACCTCATCAAGGGTGGCCACACGCTGTTCCTCGCGAGCCGCAGCGGCGTACCGCAGGAACTGACCGCGGCAGGCGGAAAGTCTTGTGCATCGGCGAAGGAGGTCGCGCAAAAAGCCGACATCATCATCACCATGGTTCCGGACACCCCGGATGTCGAGAAGGCGCTGTTCGGCAAAGACGGCGTCGCCG
>JANMYN010000630.1:0-6799 GCA_031382195.1 Betaproteobacteria bacterium | reverse complement strand
ACGCGTTCGTCGACGTGCTGGCCGTAATAGCTATAAGGCCAGCCGTAGAAACCACCATCCTTCACCGATGTCATGTAATCGGGAACGAGGTCGCTGCCGATCTCGTCACGTTCGTTCACCGCAGTCCACAGCGCGCCGCTCTGCGGTTGCCAGCCCATACCGTTCGGGTTTCGCAATCCCGAAGCGAACACGCGCGAGTTGCCGGTGGCGGGATCGATTTCGAGAATCGCGGCGCGGTTTGCTTCCTTGTCCATGCCGTTCTCCGCCACGTTGCTGTTGGAGCCGACGGTCACATAGAGATGCTTGCCATCGCGACCGGCGATGAGGTTCTTGGTCCAGTGGTGATTGATCGGTCCGGCGGGCAGATCGACAATCTTTATGCCGGGATCGGTAATCCGGGTTTCGCCGGCTTTGTACGCAAAACGCATGACGGCATCGGTATTGGCGACATAAAGATCATTGCCGACGAGGGCCATGCCGAATGGTGAGCGCAGGCCCTCCAAAAAGACTGTTTTCATTTCCGCAATTCCGTCGCCGTTCGCGTCCCGCAGCAAGGTTATGCGATTCGCGCTTGGCACTCGCGCGCCCGCACGTGCCATGACTTTCTTCATGACCCAGCCTTTGATGCCTTTGCCATCCTCCGGCTTCGGCGGGGCGTTGGTCTCGGCGACGAGGACATCGCCGTTGGGAAGAACATATAGCCAGCGAGGATGATCGAGGCCCCTCGCATAAGCCGCGACCGCAAGGCCGGCAGCGGCCGTTGGAGCCGCCCCTGCCGGCCAGCCCCTGGCGGGGGCGATATTCACGGTGGGCAACAACGAGTGACGGGGCGACGGTAGCGTCGGATTGGAGCCCATGCCGGCCTTCACCGGCAACGTTGCCCTTTCGCCGCAGCCGGCGATGCCCAGAAAAAATCCGGCGAATAAAAGTGTGAACGTTGCAATGCGCATGATGAATTTCCGGTTGAGATCGGCAGACGTGATCGTTCGGGTGCGCGCGGAGAGAACACCATGCCCCCGAGTCAAGACCCGTCCGGTGGCAACGCATGGCTGCGCAATAATATGGCTGGTCCGCGGCATTAATTGTGTCGAACCTGCTTGATTGACCTCGACAGACGCCGTTGGTTCGTGGTCTGCGGAATGGCAGATGGCTGATTCAGTGAGCGCACGGAAATGTTGCACGACGCATGGTGTGATGTCACGCGTTATGCGACGGGCAGGCTACGCTCAATCGAATCTCTTGCGGACGTTGCCTTGCGGGATCCGTGGCTCGCGTTAAGATGCACGTTATATTGATTACAGACCTCCAACAGTTCTTCGCCGATTCCGGCCCGCTCGCCAACGCGATTCCCGGCTACCGTCTGCGTCCGCAGCAACTGGAGATGGCGCAGGTCGTCGCGCGTGCGATCGAGAGCAATGGATTGCTGATTGCCGAGGCCGGCACTGGAACCGGAAAGACGGTCGCCTACCTGGTCCCGGCCCTGTCCAGGGGTGGCAAGGTCATCGTCTCTACGGGCACGAAGACGCTGCAAGACCAGCTCTACAATCGCGATATTCCGATGGTACGCAATGCACTGCAGGCGCCGGTTACCGTGGCGCTGCTAAAAGGCCGCGCCAATTATGTCTGCCATTACCACCTGGAACGCGCGAAGAACGACGGCCGTTTCCTGAGCCGCGATGACGTGGTCTATCTGGCGCGCATCGAGTCCTACGCAAAGACCAGCAAGACCGGTGATCGCAGTGGGCTGGCGGAAGTTCCGGAGGACTCCACCGTTTGGCCGCAGGTAACGTCGACCCGCGAAAATTGCCTGGGTGGCGATTGTCCGAATTACAAGGACTGCTTCGTCATGGAAGCCCGTAGACAGGCGATGGAGGCTGACGTGGTGGTGGTTAACCATCACCTGTTCTTCGCCGACGTTGTGCTGCGCGACGAGGGTGTGGCGGAACTCCTGCCGGCGTGTAATACGGTGATCTTCGACGAGGCCCATCAGTTGCCGGAAACTGCCAGCCTGTTCTTTGGCGAGAGTGTGTCCAGCAGCCAACTCATAGAACTTGCCCGCGATTGCCGCATCGAGACGGCTAGCTCCGCGAAAGACAATGCAGCGTTGCCGGAGGCGTCCGCCGCGCTGGAAAAATCGGCACGCGATTTGCGGCTGCAGTTTCGCGAAGAATCCGGCCGGCAGCCTTATTCTGCAGCGCAGGACAATGCGGCCTTTACGGGTGCGCTCGATGTGGCATTGGCGCGTTTAACCGATTTGACGGCGTTGCTGGAAGCGCAGGCCGATCGCTCGGATGGGCTGCAGAACTGTTGGACCCGGGGAATGGAGCTGCTCAATGGACTTGCGCACTGGCAGGAAGAGGAGGACAGAGCGTGGGTGCGTTGGATAGAAATCTTCGGCGGCTCGGTGCATCTGAATGCGACGCCGCTATCGATCGCCGATATCTTTCATCGCCAGATCACCGGCAATCCGCGCGCCTGGATTTTCACATCCGCGACGCTGTCGGTGCAAGGCAACTTCTCGCACTATCAGCGCGAGATGGGACTGGCGGAGGCCTCCACCGCGTTCTGGGAAAGCCCGTTCGATTACGCGAATCAGGCTGTGCTCTATGTCCCCGAGGGTCTGCCGGAGCCGAACACCGAAGGCTATACGCGCAAAGCCGTCGAAGCCGCGCTGCCAGTGATCGAAGCGGCCGAAGGCCGCACCTTTTTCCTGTTCACCAGCCTGAGGGCCATGCGTGAAGCGCGCGAGCTGATGGAATCCGGCATGAGGAAGATGGGAATGGCCTATCCGTTGCTCATGCAGGGAGAGGGATCTCGTACGGAACTGTTGGAACGTTTTCGCAAGCTGGGCAATGCAGTGCTGCTGGGCAGCCAGTCGTTCTGGGAAGGTGTGGACGTGCGCGGCGAGGCGTTGTCGCTGGTGATCATCGATCGCCTGCCATTTGCGCCGCCGGACGACCCGGTGTTGGCGGCGCGCATCGAAACGATCAACGCGGAAGGCCGCAATGCGTTCATGGAGTACCAGTTGCCAAAGGCGGTGATTTCGCTCAAGCAGGGCGCGGGTCGCCTGATCCGCGACGAGAATGACCGCGGCGTGCTGATGATTTGCGATCCGCGCCTGATCACGAAACATTATGGCAAGCGCATCTGGCGCAGCCTTCCGCCGATGCGTCGTACGCGCGACGCGAACGAAGTTATGGAGTTCTACCGGCTGATTGCCGCGGCGGCCGCCTGATCTGTCTTCAGGTAAGCGCAAGGCGTGACCAGTCAGCAATGCCCGCAGAATTCCCGAAGCCAGGATGCGGCACGATAGCCGCGGCGGCAATCCAGTTAGGCGGTTTCAGCCGATGCGATTCCAGTCAGGCCTGCGCCCTGGCGCGGGAATCGAGCAACACTTCCCGGGGCAATAGGTTCGATACCAGCCAGATCGCGGCCGGCGACCGTTCTTAGGCGGCAATGAATGCCCTCAACCATTTTCCATGCCACGGCGTGTGCGCATCTCGCGAGCCGAATCAGAGGACGAGCGCATGGCGCTTGAGGGCAGCTGCCCAGGTTTGCAGGCGCTCCCGCAGCAATTATGAAATCAGTTCGCCATGCAGGTCGTGGGCATCCGCGCGGGTAATGCGCACCTGGACGAAATCGCCGGCCTGGGCATTCTTAGCCTTGCTGATATGCACGACGCCGTCAATTTCCGGTGCATCCGCGCTGGAGCGGCCGACGGCCCGATTATCGCCGGCTTCGTCCACCAGCGCGGTAAGCGTCAGGCCCACTTTGCGTTTCAGACGCCGGGCGCTGATTTTTTCCTGTACAGCCATGAATCGGGTGCGGCGCTCTTCCCGGACTTCGTCCGGCAGCGCATCGGGCAGGGCATTGGCCGCTGCGCCTTCTACCGGAGAATAGGCAAAACAACCCACGCGATCGAGCTGCGCTTCTTCGAGAAAATCCAGCAGCGCAGAGAATTCCGCCTCGGTTTCTCCTGGAAATCCGGTGATGAACGTGCTGCGAATGGTGAGAGCCGGACAGATTTCGCGCCAGGCGCGAATGCGTTCCAGGTTGTTCTCCGCGCTCGCGGGACGCTTCATCATTTTGAGGATGCGCGGGCTGGCGTGCTGGAACGGAACGTCGAGATAGGGCAGAACTTTGCCTTCGGCCATCAGCGGCAGGATCTCGTCAACGTGCGGATAGGGGTAGACGTAGTGCAAGCGCACCCACACGCCGAGTTCGCCGAGAGCCTGCGTCAGTTCAGTCATGCGGGTTTTCAACGGCCTGCCGCCCCAGAAGCCGGTGCGATACTTGATGTCCACGCCGTAGGCACTTGTGTCCTGCGAGATCACCAGTAATTCCTTGACGCCGGCCTTTACCAGGTTCTCCGCTTCCTGCATCACATCGCCGACCGGACGGCTGACGAGGTCGCCGCGCATGGAGGGAATGATGCAAAACGTGCAGCGATGGTTGCACCCCTCGGAGATCTTCAGATAGGCAAAGTGTTTGGGCGTGAGTTTGACGCCTTGCGGCGGCACGAGGTCCGAAAAAGGATCGTGGGGTTTGGGCAGGTGATCGTGCACGGCGCGCATGACTTGGTCGGTGGCATGCGGTCCGGTGACCGCGAGAACCTTCGGGTGCGCCTGCCTGACGACGTTGCCCTTGGCACCGAGACAGCCGGTTACGATGACCTTGCCATTCTCGGCGAGGGCTTCGCCAATGGCATCAAGCGATTCTTGCACCGCCGCATCGATGAAGCCACAGGTATTGACCACGACCAGATCCGCATCCCGATAGCTCCCGGAGATAAGATAACCTTCGGCGCGAAGCTGCGTGAGGATGCGCTCCGAATCAACAAGCGCCTTTGGGCAGCCGAGCGAAACGAATCCGACCTTGGGTTGCTCGGTTTGTTTGCTGCGGGAGTGTGCTTTGCTGGTTGTCATGCGATGACCGGAATAAAAACGGCGCGGAACTGCAGGTTCCGCGCCGCTCGAGTTCTTTATCTTCTTTATTTATTTCAAGAAGCGGCTTTTTTCTGAGGCTGCTTGAAAGTGTCTGACTCGGCGGGCGCGGCTTCAGACTTGCCTTCGCCGGCTGCTCCTGCGAAATTGTTTCCAAACGGAAAGTTACCGAAAATCGAGCGTGCTTGCTTCTGAAGTTGTTGTTGCATATCGAGGAATGTGTTGGCGCTTTGTTCGAGATAGCTCGACATGAGACCTTGGATCGTTGGTCCCTGCATTTTTACGAACTGACTCCATGCCTCGGCGTTCAAGATGGGATTGTCGCCGAACTTTGGCACGCTCTGTTCCTGCAGACGGCGTTGAATTTCGACGAAGGTTTGGATGTTCTTGTCCAGGTAACTCCCCATCATGCCCTGCATCGCGTTTCCATAGAATCGGATGATTTGCGAGAGCATGTCCGACGAGAACATCGGTGCGCCTGCACTTTCTTCTTCGAGAATGATTTGCAGAAGGATGCTGCGGGTGAGGTCTTCCTCGCTCTTCGCGTCGACGACTTTAAAAATCACTTGATCGAGTACGAGTTGCTTCACGTCGGCTAGCGTGATGTAGCTGCTCGTTGCCGTATCGTACAGACGGCGATTCGGATATTTCTTTATCAGGCGGAATTCTTCAGTCATTTTTGTGCAGTCCGGAAAGTTACCCTGCATTCGTGGGAAGTGAGCTTGGGGATAAGTCTGCGGCAGTGCGCGAGACGGGCATTATAACCATATGAAAATTAGGTTTTCCTAAAGTTTATGCGTTGCGAAAGAAATATTTGACACGAAATCGCGCCATGCTTACCATGGATATGCTGCAATGCAACAAGATGCTTAGAGATCCATTTGCATTGAGTCATTTCACTTATACAGAACATGAGGTTACGCTATGAATCAAATCACTGAAAAATTTGTCGCGCTGAACAAGAAGCAGACTGAGACCGCAATCCGGGCATTTCAGACCGGGTTTAACGCATGGGAAATGCTGGTCAAACTGAATCTGGAGGCAACAAGGTCGTTGTTCGAGGAGGGCGTCGCAAACGTCCAGGCGCTTCCCACGGCGGCCGACATGGTGAGCTTGTCCGCATGGACTGGACAATTTCGGTCGGGGGCGGACAAATGGTCCGGTTACTCCAGAAATGTTTACGAGATCGCCGGGCAGGCTTCGAGCGAAGTGGGGGATCTCTTGGAACAGACATTGCTTAGTAGTAATCAAGAAGTCTTGGAATGGATCGATGAAGTGCTGAAGTCCTCCTCGATCCCGCAATCGGAAGCCACGGCGGCCGCCTCAAAAACGGCGATGGCGAATGCCAAGACGGTAATTGAAGGAATTTCGAAGGCTGTCCGACAGACGGCCGGATACGCGGATGCCAATGTGCGGGCGGCTGCGGCGGTGACGGCGGAGGCCGTGAAAAGCACCGCGAAGTAACGAATGCAAGGCTCCTCCCCCTTTATCTAAAGGTCTTCCTTTGGTAAAGGTTCAACCCCGGCGGTAACTCGCTGGGGTTTTTTTTACTTCTGCAGTACGCAAAAACGGCACAAAATCGACGTTTCAGGGCACAAAATTGGTGCGCAAACGACGGTCAGACCAGCCTGGATGCACTTAAAATAGCCTGATTCAACGCAAGGTTGTAGGGTACTTTGCATCTAAAAAGTGAACAGGCCGCATCTAGGCCTGCTGGGTAGCCATTCCTCCCTTTGGCTGAGTCCCGGTTTGCTCGCTACCCGCCTCTCGTCGTCCGTCAACGCCTCTCGGACATGTGCTGCCCGCCGTTGATTGAGATATTTGCGCCCGTGACGAACGCGGCTTCATCTGAGGCC
>JANMYN010000294.1:0-2592 GCA_031382195.1 Betaproteobacteria bacterium | reverse complement strand
CCGGGGATTGCAGGCGTGCCTGGCTCGGCGGGCGAGTTCATGTGGGCAGGCTATGCAGGAACCTATTTCTGGGTCGATCCGAAGGAAGAGATCGTCGCCGTCTACATGTCCCAGGCACCGAGCCCGATCCGTGCCTACTATCGGCGGCTGTTCAAGCAACTGGTCTATGGGGCGATCAATGACTGAAAAATGCCGTGACGGTCGTGACGACGTAACGGTCGTGACGGGCGTGAATGCGTGAGACCGGAATCCGCATGCCTATGTTAGTCGAACAAAATTACGACTGGCCGTTCGAGGTCAGGCCGCTAACGCCGAGCCTCGGCGCCGAGATCATCGGCGTCGATCTTGCGCGCGGCGTCGATGAAAAGCAGTTCGCTGCAATTTACGAAGCATTCGTGCGCTACCAGGTCCTGCTGTTCGGAACGCAGGAACTGCCACCGGGCCGCCAGGTGGAATTCGCGCGGCGCTTCGGACAAGTGCAGATTCATGTCATGAACCAGTATCACGCTGACGGTTACCCGGAGCTGTATCGTCTTTCCAATCTGGACGAGCACGGCAATCCGAACGGCCGCCATCCCGACAAAGGCACGCTGGCGTGGCACACCGACGGCTCCTGGCAGCGCGTGACCGGCCAGGCCACCATCATCTATGCCGAGATCGTCGCCGGCGAAGGCGGGGAAACGCATTTCTGCGACATGTATGGCGCCTACGAACGCCTGACTCCGGAATGGAAGCGGCGCATCGAGAAACTTCGGGCCGTACACAACCTGGATTTTTCGCGCACGCGGCGCCACGCAGAAGAGCGCATGACGCAGGCGCAGCGCGATGCCGTGCCGCCAGTCGATCATCCGATCGTACGCACGCATCTGGACACCGGGCGCAAATGCCTGTTCCTCGGCGACCATGCGGAATACGTGCTGGGGATGAACTACGAAGACGGGCGCGAACTGATCGAAGAACTTAATGCGATCGCGATTCATCCCGAGCTGACGTACGAGCATCGCTGGACGCCAGGCGAACTGCTGGTCTGGGACAATCGCTGCGTGCAGCATCGCGCGACGTCCTACGATCCCGCGGTGCAGCGGCGGGTGATTCGCAGATGCACGGTGCTCGGAGAAACACCGCGGTAAATCAGGGGAAAGGTAAAAGGGGAAAGTTAAGAGCGAATACAGCAATGGCTTTCCCAAGACGAGGGATCAGGTATTTGGTGCTGCTTTGACCTTTACCCTTTCAGCTTTAACCTGTTTATCTTTGCCTCTTGTCGTTACTTCAGAATCGCAGGCCGCTTCCTGCCAACGGCCGATAGCACGGCGGCATCGACCGCCCAATTTTCCATTCGGATTTCGCGATTCCGCCGTGCTCCAGCGCGATTAATCGGCATGGTTTCTGCATTGCGTTTTCGGATACCCTGTCGATGCGGGAATACCGCCATGCGCCAGCCACCGCGAGGTGTCTTGCCATTCATAACATCAAGGGGAGAACATGAGCATCAGTCTGCAGGGAAAAATTGAACAGGCGTATGCGCGCCGCCGTTTTTTGCGAAACGTGGCGCTCGGGGGTGCGGCGCTCGGCGTTCCGGCACTTGCCGCCGCCAAGGAGTGCAGGTTGACCGAGCAGGAAATTCTCGGGCCGATGTACAACTACGGTGCGCCGCTGTTCCAGGTCAAGCTCGCTGGCGACGACGAACCGGGCGAGAAACTGATGCTGCGCGGCTCGGTGTTGAGCGCGGATTGCCGCACGCCATTGCCGCACACGGTGATTGAAATCTGGCAGGCAAACGACGCCGGCGTCTACGACAAGAAAAGGCCCGGGGATTTTCTGGAACCCGCGCCGCCCTTCCATCTTCGCGGCATGTTGTTGACGGACGCGAACGGGCGTTATGAAATCGAAACCATCGTGCCGGGCGCTTATCCGATTCCGCCCGGTGTTCCGGGACTGGAGCAATTCGGCGGCTTGACGCGTGCACGCCATATCCATATCAAGGTTCTGCCTTTCCTGCATGTGGCGCTCACCACCCAGCTCTACTTCAAGGGTGATCCCCACCTGGCGGGGGATCCCTGGGGTGGTCACAAACCGTCACTCGCGCTCGATCTTAAGCAGGATGGCCGCTACATGGTCAGCAACTTCGATTTCGTGCTGGGGACGGGGTTGTAAGACCGGACACTGCAGCGTCCACCGAGTCCCGGCGCGCGAGCGAAGGCCGACAATACCGGCTTCACCGGGCACGCCGGCGAAGCCGGTGTTTTCATTTGCGCCGGCGCGCCAAATGGCGCATGGCGGCAACGCTGCATGTCCACTGCGCCGGCGCCCTCTCGCGCATTAGCTTTCCACGCGGAAATGGCCGGCTTGTTCAGCGGTCAGTTGGAGCAATGGTGCTTGCGGAGGCGGCAACAAGTGTTGAGCAATTACCGGCCGGCCGCTGCACTGCGGCGCCAGCGCAGCTATCCCGCACCTTCACTAACGCTGCATCATGCGGAAACTTTATACTGCCGGTGAGCGACGCAAAAGCGGACATGACCTGGCGATCCGCGCCGAACGTCATAGTCCGATAAACAGGAGGAATCCATGAATTTCAAGTCGACAGTGGCAGCC
>JANMYN010000578.1:0-1845 GCA_031382195.1 Betaproteobacteria bacterium | reverse complement strand
CTGCGTTACGAAGGCGCCCTCGAATGGCAATGGTCGGTCAAGGATTATGACGACAAAAAACTGCTCGCCGCAGCGATACTGGCGGCTCAGAACGACTGGTACGAGCGCACCATCGACACCGCGGAACGCACGCTGATCCTTCACGACTTCGGCTTGCGCTACCCCGCGCCGTACCGAAAACTGGTGCAGGAAAACGCCCAGCAACTCGGCCTCGACGAGGCCTGGGTCTATGGACTGGTACGCCAGGAAAGTCGCTTCGTGCACACCGCTCGTTCGTCGGCGGGGGCGAGCGGGCTGATGCAATTGATGCCGGCCACGGCGCGCTGGCTGGCGAAGCGCCTGGGCATGAACGGCCATCACTCGACGTTGACCGAAACGGTCGACACCAACATCGGCTTGGGCACCTACTACCTGCGCCAGGTACTCGATTCCGTCGACAATCATGTGGTGCTCGCATCGGCCGGCTACAACGCGGGCCCGCGCCGCGCACGCGATTGGGCCGCCAGCCGTCCGCTGGAAGGGGCCATCTACATCGAGACCATTCCGTTTGCCGAGACGCGCGAGTACGTCAAGAAAGTGATGAACAACACCCTCTATTACGCCCGCCTGTTTCATCAGACCGGCCTGAGCCTGCGCGACCGGCTGGGCATTGTGCCGGCCAAAGCGACGCAGCACAATTGAATCGCGCGGACCTTATAATTCCCTGTCTGCGGTGACCCGCCCGCATCCCTGGATTCGAGTCGGAATCATGAAAGTCAGATCGGTTTGCGTTATAGGGGGCTCGGGTTTTGTTGGCAGCCACGTCGTGCGGCAGCTTGCTGCGCGCGGAATCCAGGTAAGGGTGCCGACGCGGCGCCGCGAGCGCGCCAAGGCGCTCATTGTGCTGCCGACCGTGGACGTGGTGAATGCCGACGTGCACGATCCGGCGACGCTGAACCGTCTGGTCGGCGGGACCGACGCCGTAATCAGCCTGGCCGGCATCCTGCACGCAGGCCGAGCCGGCGAATTCGCGCGCGTGCATACCGAACTGCCGCGCAAGATCGTCGATGCCTGCCGCGAGCGCGGCGTGCGCCGCCTGCTGCACGTGTCGGCTCTGAAGGCGGCCCACGACGCCCCCAGCGAGTACCTGCGCTCCAAAGCCGGCGGTGAACAGCAGATCCGTGTCGCGCAGGCGAGCGCAATGCGCACCACCATCTTCCGCCCATCGGTAATCTTCGGCAGGGAAGATCGCTTCCTGAATCTGTTCGCTCGCCTCGCCCACGTGCTGCCGGTCATTGCGCTGGCCTGCCCGAAAGCGCGATTCCAGCCGGTGTATGTGGAAGACGTGGCGCGCGCCATGGTCGAGAGCCTGGATTTGTCGCGGACTTACGACCAAAGCTTCGATCTGTGCGGGCCTGCGGTCTACACGCTGCAGGAACTGATGGAATACGTCTGCACGCTGTTGCAGATCGAGCGGCCGATCCTGCCACTGAATGACGAAATGTCTTATCTGCAGGCATGGCTAATGGAGTGGTTGCCCGTAAGACTGATGTCGCGCGACAACTATCTTTCGATGAAAGTCGACAGCGTCTGCGATTGCGCGTTTCCCGCTGTCCTCGGTTTTCGCCCGTCACCGCTGGAGGCCATCGTGCCCCTGTATCTGGCGGAAAATAGTCCGCGATCGCGCTATCGGAGGTTCCGGTTGCGCGCCGGACGGTAGATTTTTCCCATCCGGTCCCTGACGCTACGATGCGCAACCTCGTGCTGGTAATCGGCAATAAAGCGTACTCGTCATGGTCGCTGCGCCCGTGGCTGCTGATGAAGCAAGTCGGTATCGCCTTTGAGGAGATCCGGCTATCGCTGTAC
>JANMYN010000559.1:0-2927 GCA_031382195.1 Betaproteobacteria bacterium | reverse complement strand
GCGCGTGCCGCTGGTGGTCACCTATCACTCGACCCGGCTGCTCGGGGCAAAAGAGTGGCTCCAGATGGCGCTCTATCGCCTGTTCTTCTGGACCGCGGACTGTGCAGTCTTTGTTTGCGAAAAGCAGAAGCACCGCTGGCTGCGACGCGCCGTGTTCTCGCGTCGAAACGAAATGATTTACAACGGCGTGGACACGGAGGTGTTCTGCAACCGGTCCAGTGCCGGCGACCGGGCTGGATTGCGCAGTGCGCTTGGCTTCTCCAGCGCGGACTACGTAATCGGCATATCGGCGCGACTTCGCCCGGAAAAAAACCACGCGCAATTGGTCGATGCGGTTGCCATGCTGCGTGACAGGGGGATTGCGGCCCGCGCTCTAATGGTGGGCGATGGAGAATTGCGTCCGCTGATCGAGGCCCGCGCGTGTGAACTCGGGGTGGACGGCGACGTCGTGATCACCGGATTTCAGCGCGACGTCCGTCCCTACATCGCAGTCTGCGACGTCATGGCGCTGTGCAGTCACACCGAGGCATTCTCGCTGGCAGCCATCGAATCGATGGCCATGTGCAAGCCGATGGTCCATTCCGATGTCGGCGGCGCGGCCGAAATGATCGTGCCGGGCGAAACCGGCTTCCTGTTTCCGGTCGGCGATACCGGCGCGCTGGTCGACCGCCTTGCGCGCCTGGCCGACCCCGGGGTGCGCGAACGCATGGGCCGCCAGGCGCGCCTGAGGGTGGAGGCGCTTTTCTCGGAAGCGGCCATGGTCGATCATTACGAGCAATTACTGATGGATCTATCCCGGTTTCGTCCCGACGCCAAGGCGGTTGCGTTCGGTTGAAGATGCATCTGCCCACGCCCCGCGGGCAAGACCGACTGCCGGACCGATTCCCGCAATGCCGCCGGACGGGGAGCGGCCGCGCACGTCCATCCGGACCATGGTGTTCCGTCATCGCCGACATGATGAAAGCCGAGACTGCCTGTTGAGGACATGGAGGAAGTGGCTATGTACGAGGAAGTCAGCAGGCGCCTGAAGCAAACGCCGCGCACGTGGTTGGTCACCGGCGCGGCGGGCTTCATCGGCTCCCATCTGCTCGAGCGTCTGCTCAACCTGGATCAGCGGGTGGTAGGGCTCGACAACTTTTCGACGGGAAAGCACGGCAACCTGACGCAGGTGAAGGAGGCGGTCAGCCAAAGCCAGTGGAAAAACTTTCGATTCATCGAAGCAGACATCCGCTCGCTGCCTGCTTGTCACCGCGCCTGCAGGTCGGTGGAACTGGTGCTGCACCAGGCGGCGATCGGCAGCGTGCCGCTGTCGATTGCGGATCCGGTTGCCGCAAACGAGACCAACGTAACGGGGTTTCTCAATATGCTGGTGGCGGCGCGCGATGCCAGCGTGTCGCGCTTCGTTTACGCCGGATCGAGCGCCGCGTACGGCGACACGCAGGCGGTGCCCAATGTGGAGCCCGATATCGGCAAGCCGCTGTCGCCGTATGCATTGACCAAGCATGTGAACGAGTTGTACGCCGGGATCTTCGCGCGCTGTTACGGGCTCGAGTCGATCGGGCTGCGCTATTTCAATGTGTTCGGCCCGCGACAGGACCCGAAGGGTGCGTATGTAGCGGTGATTCCGCTATGGATCGCAGCGATGATCCGAGACGAGCCTATCCTCATCAATGGAGACGGGGAAACGGTGCGCGATTTTTGCCCGATCGACAACGTGGTCCAGGCCAACCTGCTGGCGGCAATGGTCGATGACGCGTCGGCCGTCGACCAGGTCTACAACATTGCGCTTGGCGAGAGAATCACCCTCAATGAGCTGTTCGAGACGATCCGCTCGCTGCTCGAGCCGTGCTATCCGAGCTTGCGCAATCTGCATCCGGTGTATCGCGATTTTCGCGCGGGCGACATACGTATCTCACAGGCCGACATCGGCAAGGCGGTTCGAATGCTGGGGTATCGGCCGCTTCGCCCTGTAGTCGAGGAGTTGCAGGACACGCTCGACTGGTATGTTGCGCAGGCTCGGCCGCGCGCTTCGGTACGCGACGCACTGCCACGGACCCAGGCCGCCGCGGACGGCGTCATAGTGCCGAGCGTGGTCGGCTTGTCATGATCGCAATCGGGGTTCAAGCGCCACGCCGTATCGCGTGGCTTTCGACGATTGCCGCGCAACGAGCCGGTCCGGAAAGTCGTCGGGGGATCGCCAATCCAATCGCCTCGATGGCCGCGCCGGGGCCACGGGTTGCGGCCCGTACCATTGCCTGCATGGTTGAGGTCGGCACCGGATCGAGGGAATCGACATGACAACTCGGCGTTCTGTGGCGATCGTCCTGGCGCCGTGCCGCGAGGCGGTCAGCGGAGTCAGCACCCACCTCGATTTGCTGTTGCACTCGCGACTGGGTCAGGAATTCGCGCTGGTGCATTTTCAGGTCGGTAGTGAAGGACGATCCGAGGGAAAAATCAGCCGGCTGGCGCGACTCCTGTTCAGCCCGATCCTGCTTGTCGTCGAGATTCTGCGACGCAATGCAGTACTCGTCCACCTGAACACGTCGCTCAATGCCGGTGCCTACTGGCGAGACCTTGCTTATGTCTGCGTTGCCAAGGTCTGCGGAGCGCGAGTGCTCTATCAGGTGCATGGGGGTGCGCTGCCGCAATATTTTTTCAGAGGCAACTCTTTGTTTACTGCGTTCCTGCGCTGGACGCTCCTGCTTCCGGACGCGATTGTCGTTCTGGCCCGGTCCGAACTGGAGGCGTACCAGCGCTTCGTTCCGCATCAGCAGGTCCTGATCCTGCCCAACAGCATCGATTGGACTGCGTATGCAAAGATCGGACGCGAGCCGTCCGACCCGAACTCGCCATTGAGGCTCGTCTATATCGGACGCTTGGCACGCGAAAAGGGTCTGTACGAGTTGCTGCGCGCGGTCCGCCTGGCG
>JANMYN010000558.1:0-3083 GCA_031382195.1 Betaproteobacteria bacterium | reverse complement strand
GTCTGGAACAATGCGCTTTCCCGACGATATCACTGCGAAATGATGATTTTTTCTGTAGGGCACCTATCGATCGGAGTGGTCTCGATCAAAGTGGTCATAGTGCTCTGGCTCCTGGCCGGGGTGTCCCATGCGGCCGATGTGTTAGAGGTCAGGGAGCCGTGGGCGAAAGCCACCGTGCCGGGGCAAAAAGTCGCCGGCGTCTACATGAAATTGGTTGCCCGCGAGAAATTGCGTCTGACCAGCGTAAAGAGCGCGGTGGCGGAGACGGCGGCAGTGCATCAGATGAAAATGGAAAACGGCATGATGAGAATGCGGGCGCTGCCGTTTCTGGAACTGCCTGCCGGGAAGACCGTCGCGCTCGAGCCCGGTGGATTCCATATCATGCTGTTCGACATAAGGCGATCGCTGGTGGCCGGACAGAAACTGAAGCTGGAACTGACCGTCGAGGACGGAGCCAAACGCCAGCATCGCATTGTGGTCGAAGCCATTGTTCGCGATCGCGATGCGGGCACCGCGGGCGGGCATGATCACGACTGAGCGCTAGTCACCGATTAGCAACTGCGCAATCCAGCCTTCCTCGACCCAACCCCGCAGCATGCTGGCGGCTCGACCCGCGGCTTCCTCTTCGGCCACCCATTGGCACAGCCCTGCGCAGATTTCACCGAAGCTCTCTTGCGAAATCATGGCCTTCAGCGCCCAGGCTTCATCGGTGTCCAGCGAACGGAAGAACGGCGAGAGCTGCTTGCGCCAGACGGCCCAGGTCACCGGCTCGGAAAAGGTTTCGAGCTCGAACGCGCTGTCGTCGTTTTTGAGTGCCTTCCAGATCGCGACCGCGTTGGTGCGCAACGCCAGCAAGCGCAACGCTGGATGGGGTTCGAAGCGAAGGGCAGGCCACGCATCCGGGGCAACGGCCGCGACCTCCTCGAAGCGTACTGCGTGATCGTCCGGCGCGTCGAAAGCCAGGCCCAGCGACCACTCGAACTGCGCGATATCTGCCAACTCGGGGTGTTCGACGTAGCGCGGGGTGGCGCGCAGGAAGTCCGCCAGCCGGCCGCCGAACCAGCGCACGTTGCGAAACGTCGACGGATGCGCGTCGATGTAATCGCCGGCAAGGGCGTTGAAAAGGTCGTCGCCCAGGTAGACGTGCAGCACTTCGTAATCGGTGCCCAGGACCTCGATCAGCCGCAGGCGATAAGCATCGCGGTAGATTCCGAGCCGCGTATTGCGGAATTCCGCGCTGTCGCCTTCGATTTGGCGGTCGATGGCGGGGTTGCCGGTCAGCACGTGGTCCTGGAAATGCGCTTCAGTTACGGCAAGCTGCTGCGCGCTATTCATGCGGCTGCCTGCGCTTGCAGGGTGGCAATCTCGCGGGCGCGGCCCAGCTCGGTCACCAGATCGGCCAGCGGCGGAATATGGTCGTCGCGCTCGATCATGGTGCTCACGTCGCCGAAGCGGCGCACCGCGGTTGCGTAAAGATCCCACACCGGATCGATGATATCGGCGTCGTGGGTGTCGATGATGTGCGTGCCGCAGTTGCTGTGTCCGGCCAGGTGGATCTGCCGGACGCGTTCGACCGGAATGCCGTTCAGAAACTCGATCGCATCGAAACCATGGTTGAACGCGCTGACGTAGATATTGTTCACGTCCAGCAGCACATGGCAGTCGGCGCGTCGCGCGATTTCGGACAGGAAGTCCCATTCGCTCATCTCGGACCCGCGAAACGTCACGTAACTCGAAACGTTCTCTAGCAGGATCTGGCGGCCGAGGAAATCCTGCACCTCGCGCACCCGGGTGGCGACATGTTCGACCGCCTCCTCCGTATAAGGAATCGGAAACAGGTCGTGCAGATTTTTACCGGCGACTCCGGTCCAGCACAGGTGATCGGACACCCAGGCTGGCTCAACCCGCTGCGTGAGCCGCACCAGCGCCTTCAGGTAATCGTGGTCGAGGGGGGCGGAACTACCGATCGACAGCGACACCCCGTGGAGCACGATCGGGTAGTCGGCGCGGATGCGATCGAGAAAATACAGGGGTTTGCCACCGGGAACGAGGTAGTTTTCGGTCAGCGCCTCGAACCAGTCGACGCGCGGGTGGCTCTCGAGTATGGACTCGTAATGGTCGGTACGTAGGCCGAGTCCGAAGCCAAGCCCGGAAGTCACTGTCATGAGGAAACCATGGTATTCACTCAGCGCGGGAGTCCGGCAGCCCGGACTTCCCGCACCTGAAACATTACGAGCGGCCGGTGGCTATCTTGCATTCCTCCGGAGTCAAGGAAACGAATCCCTGGCCCTTGCAAGCGTTCTGGCCTTTGCAGGAACTGTTTGCGGTCTTGCATTCGCTCTGGCCCTTGCAGGAGTTACCGCCATTGCAGGCGACTTTCGCTGCCGTTCCGCCGTGGCTGCCGCTGCCCATGTTCGCACAACCAGTAATGAAAAGGGCAGCAGCGGAGACCGCTACCGCCATACCCAAGAGTTTTCTGCCTTCCATATTCCATTCTCCTTCCAATTTGATTGACGATCTGCCTGGTTACGGCCGTCGGTACCTGCCGCACACGAAAGTACGCAATGGCCGGGCGCTTGGATGTGTGTCGAGCCGAAATCCCTATTTATTATTGTCCTCGCGGCCCTCCTTGACGACCGGATGATTGCGCAATGCCGTGCGCAGGAAGGCCATCTGCCTGGAGAAGTTTCGGCAGCCTTCGCAAGCCTTCAGGTGAACGGACAAACGCCAGCGCTCGATCCAGCCAAGACGGCGGTCGAGCGACAGGGAAACCAGTTCCGAGACTTGTTTACACGTCAGCATCGTTCCTGCTTCGCGGCGGACTCACGGGGTTCCGGGCAAACGGGCTATTTGACGCGATCGGGCCGCTCGTCGCGGCCAAGTCTTGAAATCCGGGAAATTGTACCCAATGCCTCGCGTTTACCCCAACTCTGGCAATGAATCCGGGGCCTTGAAATGCGCCATGCGGCGCAAATATAGCCGCCAAGGGCGCCGAACGCCCGCACCCGATCCAAACCAAAGGAGACAAGATCATGGCCAATGTAACCCGCTACACCCCATTCGACGACCCCTTCGACGATCTC
>JANMYN010000557.1:0-10170 GCA_031382195.1 Betaproteobacteria bacterium | reverse complement strand
AATGAAGAAACTCCTGATGATCGCGGCGACGGCGGGTCTGGTGCTGGCCTGTGGTGCGAACGCGGCAGATGCCGAAAAAGCAAAGGCGCTGGCACAGTCCAAGAATTGCCTTGCCTGCCACACAATCGACAAAAAGCTGGTTGGCCCCGCATACACTGAAATCTCGAAGAAGTACAAGGGCAACAAGGACGCGCAGGCCATGTTGATCAAGAAAGTGATCAGTGGCGGTGGTGGCGTGTGGGGTACGATTCCCATGCCGCCCAATCCGGTCAAGGACGACGAGGCCAAGATGCTCGTTGACTGGATTCTGGCCATGTAATTGCCAGACCGTAGTTGCACCACGCGAGGCCGGCATTTGCCGGCCTTTTTGTTTTTTGGCGGATTCACGCGCTAGCACAACTCAATGAATTAACGGCTCAAATTGACAACGTTCGAATCGCTGGCGGATAATCCCGGGCAAACCGGCGCAAGCTACAAACAACCTGAGGGGAACAGACACATGAATGCTTTTGGCGCGACGAACGAATTCAAATGGGTTGCAGCAGGCCTTGTTGCCGTGGCGACGTTTGGCCTGGCTGGTTGTGGC
Organism: Betaproteobacteria bacterium; assembly: GCA_031382195.1. Classification (GTDB taxonomy): domain Bacteria; phylum Pseudomonadota; class Gammaproteobacteria; order Burkholderiales; family JACQAP01; genus JACQAP01. The sequence continues at coordinate 9,584 of JANMYN010000557.1, read as the reverse complement.
AAGAAGGAAGAATCGGGTGCGGACGGGAAAGCCGCGTCGATGCAGCGCGTCGTCAAGATCGGACATGCGGCGCCTCTGACCGGCGCCATCGCGCACCTGGGCAAAGATAACGAGAACGGCGTGCGCCTCGCCATCGAAGAAGCCAATAGGAAAGGCTTGACCATTGGCGGCGAGAAAGTCGCTTTCGAGATGATCAGCGAAGACGACGAAGGCAAGGAAAACAAGGGCCCGATCATTGCACAGAAATTCGCCGATGCGAAAGTGGCCGGCGTCGTCGGGCACCTGAATTCCGGCGTAACCATTCCGGCTTCGGCAGTCTACAACCAGGCTGGCATTCCGATGATCAGCGGTTCGGCGACCAATCCCAAGTTGACCGAGCAGGGTTTCAAGGTCGCCTTTCGTACCGTGGGCCGTGATGATCAGCAGGGGCCCGCGATCGCCAGTTACCTCATATCCGAATACAAACCAAAGTCCGTTGCCGTGATTGATGATGCCACCTCTTATGGCGAGGGCCTCGCCAACGAAGTCGAGAAGACCTTGAAGGCATCCGGCATCAATGTATTGCCGCGCGAAAAAGGCACGCAGGAAACGCGCGACTGGAAAGCGATCCTGACCAAGCTGAAAGGCAAGGGCCCGGATGCGATTTTCTACGGTGGCATGGATTCGGGCGCCGGTCCGATGTTGAAGCAAGGGCGCGAACTGGGCCTGAAGGCCGTGTTCTCGTTTGGCGATGGTGCATGCACCGAAAAGATGAAGGAACTGGCCGGTGATGCATCCGAAGGCATGATTTGCTCACAGGCCGGCATTCCGGTGCAGGCCGCGAGCAAGGCGTTTCTGGACGCATACAAGAAGAAATTCAATTCCGACCCGCTGATTTACGCGCCTTTTACCTACGATGCAACCAATCTGCTGATCGCTGCGATGCAGGCCGCCAGTTCGGTCGATCCGGCGAAGTATCTGCCGGAGCTCGCCAAGATCAAGTACGAGGGCGCGAGCGGCCACATCGAATTCGACGACAAGGGCGATCGCAAGGATGCAGAAATGACCATCTTCACGATGAAGAACGGGATCATTACGCCAGTTGCCATCATCAAGGGCGGCACGTCGATCAAATTCGAGGATTTCATCAAAGGCGCAGTCGCGAAATAGGCGGTGTATCTGCCTACACATGAAAACGGCACCCGCGGGTGCTGTTTTCTTTGATGGGTCTTTGAACGCTGCTAACTGCGTGCTATGCCATTCGAGTCGAACTTGCTAGCCGCCGGCGCACCATCGCCCGGATAAATATCGCCTGACAGACCTTGGATATCTTCCTTCAGCAGCTCGTCAACGGCCTGACCCTGGGCAGTGTGTATGCCATCGTGGCGCTGGGATACACCATGGTTTACGGGATCGTTCAGCTGATCAATTTCGCCCATGGCGAAGTCGTAATGGTGGGCGCCATGGTTTCGCTTTCGGTCATCGCCGCCCTCGCCGGTACCGAACTGCCGCCGCTGGTGATCGTGTTCGCGGGTGTGCTCTGCGCCGTACCGGTCTGCATGGCGGTTGGTTTCACCATGGAGCGTATCGCCTATCGACCGTTGCGTGGCGCGCCGCGGCTCGCGCCCCTCATTACGGCAATCGGCATTTCGATCATTCTGCAGCAAGTTGCAATGATCATCTGGAGCCGCAATCCGCTGGGTTTCCCCCAAATCATGGACAACCCGGTATTCGAGTTTGGCGGCGCCTATATCAGCGCGGTACAGATCGCAATCATCCTCGGCTCGTTCCTGTTGATGGCCGGCCTGACGCTGCTTGTCTATCGCACGCGTCTTGGTGTGGCCATGCGTGCAACCTCCGAGAATCCGCAGGTCGCCGGCTTGATGGGCATCAATGTCAATCGCGTGATCTCGGCCACCTTCGTGATCGGTGCCGGACTGGGCGCCGTAGCCGGTGTCATGGTCGGAACTTACTACGGCATCGCGCACTACACCATGGGCGCGCTACTCGGCTTGAAGGCGTTTTCCGCCGCCGTCCTCGGCGGCATCGGCAATCTCGCGGGTGCGATGCTCGGCGGCGTGCTCCTTGGCGTGGTCGAGGCCCTCGGTGCGGGCTACATCGGCGAGATCATGGATCTGTGCCATATCTCGGGTATCTCCGATGCGCTCGCCGCGCGTTGCGCGCAAGACCATCACTTCATCCTGTTCGGCAGCAACTATCAGGACGTCTTCGCCTTCCTCGTCCTGATCGCCGTGCTGGTATTCCGTCCTTCCGGCCTGCTGGGCGAGCGAGTCTCGGATCGGGCCTGAGCCATGATGAAGCCTGCCTGGTTTAAACGGCTCGACCAGCTGCGCTCGCACCGAGCCGCGCCCTGGCTCGGCATCGCACTTATCGTCGCGACTTTGATGATTCTGCCGTTCGTGCTCTCATCGGTGGGCACTGCCTGGGTGCGCATCACAAACCTCGCGATCCTGTTCGCGCTGCTTTCGCTCGGGTTGAACATAGTGGTCGGCTTCGCCGGCCTGCTCGATCTCGGCTATATCGCGTTCTATGCTGTTGGCGCCTATTGCTACGCATTGCTGGCCTCCCCTCACTTTGGCTTGCATTTGCCGTTCTGGGTCATCCTGCCGATCAGTGCAGCAGTGGCCTGCGCGTTCGGCGTGCTGCTCGGTGCGCCGACGCTCAGATTGCGCGGCGACTATCTGGCAATCGTCACGCTCGGGTTCGGCGAGATTGTGCGCGTATTCCTGAACAATCTTTCCCAACCGATCAATATCACGAACGGCCCGCAGGGCGTCACGCTTATCGATCCGTTCACAATCGGACCATTGAATTTCAGAGGGACTGACAGCCTGCTGGGACTCGCTTTCAGCGGGCCGATCAAGTATTACTATTTCCTGTTGGCGGTGCTGGTCCTGGCGATCGTCATCAATCTGCGTCTGCAGAATTCCCGGCTCGGCCGCGCCTGGGTGGCGATCCGCGAAGACGAGGTCGCCGCGCAGGCGATGGGGATCAACACGCGCAACGTGAAACTGCTGGCATTCGCGATGGGCGCAAGCTTCGGTGGCGTCGCAGGTGGAATTTTCGCGGCAACGCAGGGCTTCATCAGTCCCGAGAGTTTCGTTTTCGTCGAATCGATCATGGTGCTATCCATGGTCGTGTTGGGCGGGATGGGCAACGTCTGGGGAGTCGTGCTCGGCGCGATACTGCTGTCATTTGTGCCGGAGATCCTGCGCTATACCGTGGAACCCGCGCAGAAGGCGGTATTCGGCCGCCTGCTGATTGAGCCCGAGGTTATTCGCATGCTCTTGTTCGGGCTGGCGCTGGTACTCATGATGCTTTACCGTCCGGCGGGCCTTTGGCCTTCCAAGCTGCGAAAGCGCGAATTCACTACCAAGGACGACAGCTGATGCATCCGGCGCAACTGCTCGAGATGCGTCATATCGAAAAGCGCTTCGGCGGGTTGACAGCGCTTGCCGATGTTTCGCTGACCATCAATCGCAGGGAAATCTATGGCTTGATCGGACCGAACGGCGCCGGCAAGACCACGCTGTTCAACGTACTCACCGGGCTCTATGTACCTGACCGCGGAGAGTTCGAGTTCGACGGCGCAAGCCTGGTTGGGCTGAAGCCTTTCCGCGTCGCGGAGTCAGGCATCGCCCGGACCTTCCAAAACATTCGACTTTTCGGCAACATGACCGCCGTGGAGAACGTGATGGTCGGCCGGCACGTGCGCACGCATGCCGGCGCGCTCGGCGCGATCCTGCGTACGCGCCGTACCAGACTCGAAGAAGAGTCCATCCGCAGTCGTTCCACGGAACTGCTGAGTTACGTCGGTATCGAACAGCACTCCGGCACGTCGTCCCGGAATTTGTCTTACGGCGATCAACGCCGGCTTGAAATCGCCCGCGCGCTCGCCACGGAACCGAAGCTGCTGGCGCTCGATGAGCCGGCGGCGGGAATGAACGCGACGGAAACGGCGGCACTGCGCAGGCTGCTGGAAAAAATTCGCGATGACGGCGTAACCATTTTGCTGATCGAGCATGACGTAAAACTGGTCATGGGCCTGTGCGACCGTGTTGCCGTCCTCGATTATGGCCGGAAGATCGCCGAAGGCGAACCTGCACGGGTGCAGAAAGATCCTGAAGTCATCCGCGCCTATCTCGGTGGAGCATTGCCGTGACTGCGCTTCTTGACGTAAAGGCGCTGAAGGTCGCGTATGGGGGAATCAACGCGGTAAAAGGCATCGATCTCACCGTCGCAGAGGGTGAAATGGTGGCACTGATCGGCGCCAACGGCGCCGGCAAAACCACCACACTGAAGGCGATTTGCGGATTGTTGCATCACAACGGGGCGGTGAAGTTGCGTGGCGAGAACATCGGCAACTTGTCCGCCTATCAATTGGTCGAACGAGGGCTGGCGCTCGTTCCCGAAGGCCGCGGCATATTCGGACGACTGACGGTCCGGGAGAATCTGCAGATGGGCGCGTATATACGCGACGACAAGGCCGAGATCCGTGCGGATCTGGAGCGCGTTTACGCGCTCTTTCCGCGGCTCGGCGAACGACGCAATCAGACCGGTGGCACCCTCTCCGGAGGCGAACAGCAGATGCTGGCGATCGGCCGCGCGCTGATGAGCCGGCCCAAGCTGCTGCTGCTTGATGAGCCGAGCATGGGTCTCGCGCCGCTGATGGTAGAGAAGATTTTCGATACAGTACGCATGGTGTCGAAGGAAGGGGTGACGGTATTGCTGGTCGAGCAAAATGCCAAGCTGGCGCTGGAAGCGAGCCATCGCGGCTATGTTATGGAAAGCGGTCTGATTACGCTGGCCGACGGCGCGCCGGCGCTGCTCGATAATCCGCTTGTGAGAAAGGCCTACCTTGGCGAGTAATGGTGCCGGCGCGGGATCTGCTTCAATTTTTCTGCAACGAGGTCGGACGCATGCTCACGGGATTGGTTCGAGACAGAATGTCGGCACTCGCAAGCCGTGTCGAAACCTGTTTCCGCTTGAAATTCGCGGACGGTTCGCAATACCAGAACCGGGAGGGTACGCCGGCATTCACCATCGTCATCCGGCATCGACGCGCGCAGTGGCGCATAGTGTTATTCGGCCACATTGGGCTCATGGAGTCGTACTTCGACGGTGACGTCGATGTCGAGGGCGATTTTCGCCTGGCGTTCCAAGTTGCGTTCGAGAGCGGATTTGAGCGCCGTCCGAATGCACTGATCGCACTTCGCAACCGCTGGCATGAGTTGCGCTTTTCCAATCGCAGCGTTGCCCAGGCCAGGGCCAACGCCCGCTTTCACTATGCCATCGGCACTGAGTTTTACCGCTACTGGCTGGACATCCCGCTGATGATGTACACGTGTGGATACTGGAAGGAAGGGACTAAAACCGTCGAGGAAGCCCAGGTCAACAAGGTAGATCACGTCTGTCGAAAGATTAAGCTCTCGCGGGGCGAAAGCGTGATCGATATCGGATGCGGCTTCGGCGGATTCATGTTTCATGCACATGAACGCTATGGCGCAGTTCCCCATGGCCTGAATACCACGCCGGAGCAGGTAACGGCGGTCGAGGACGAAATTCGCAGGCGCGGTCTCGAAGGCAGCATGGAAGTCAGGATGGCCGATTTCCGCGAAGTCGACAGGCAATATGACAAAGTGGTATCGATCGGTGTGCTTGAACATGCCGGCCGCGACCAGCTCGCGGAAGTTGTCAAGGCGCACGCGGATTTCCTCAAGCCAGGCGGCATGGGGGTGCTACATTTCATCGGTCACTTCGGCGTGCGCGATACCGAGTTCTACATCCGCGAGCACGTATTTCCCGGCGGCTGGATTCCGAGTCTTGCACAGACTATTGCCGAGATGGAGCGGTGCGGGCTGGAAATCGTGGACATCGAGAACCTGCGCCGCCACTACGCGCCGACACTGGATGCGTGGGCGGAACGCTTCGATCGCAACTGGGAACACATACGCGCGCTCGATCCCGGCAGGTTCAACGAAAAATTCCGTCGCGTCTGGCGGACTTACCTCATTTCCTGCGCGGAAATGTTCCGTTCCCCTGCGGGCAGAACGCATCTGTTCCAGATCGTGTTCAGCAAAGGCAATATCACCAAGGACTCCTACCCGATGAGCCGCAGCTTCCTCTACCAGCGCGGCTAGCGATGGCGTCGAAAGCGCGGAAAGTGAACACCCATGCAGCGCGGCGCGAAAGGCTGACGCAGCAGTTGCAAGCCGCCAGCGGGCAGGTCACGCTCAGGAAAAGGGACTCTAACCTGTTCCGCGATCGCAATCGCGCGAGCAAGCCGCGCCTCGATGTGGGTGATTTCAACCATGTGCTACAGGTCGATCCGCAATCCGGGTGGGCGGACGCGGAAGGCATGACGCCCTACGAGACGCTGGTACTGTCCACGTTGGCATGCGGCACGATGCCGACCGTGGTGCCGCAGCTCAAAACCATTACGCTCGGCGGCGCGGTGGCCGGTGTCGGTATCGAGGCGACGTCCTTTCGCCAAGGGCTGGTGCACCAGGGTGTCCTCGAAATGGACATCCTTACCGGCGACGGCGAGGTGGTTCTGTGTACGTCGCAGAACGAACATCGCGACTTGTTTTTCGGGTTTCCGAACTCTTACGGCACCTTGGGCTATGCGTTGCGGGTGCGTACCCGGACGATCCGGGTGAAAAAGTTCGTGCGCATCGGACATTTTCACTACCGGGACCCGGGCGAATACTTTCGCGGCTTGCATGCGCTTTGTGATTCCGGCGCCGATTTTGTCGACGGCGTCGTATTCGGCCCCGATGATTTCTATCTGACTACGGGAACTTTCGTCGACGATGCGCCGTTCGTCAGCGACTACACTTTTGAGCATATTTACTACCGCTCCATTCGGGATAGGGATACGGATTATCTAACGACGCACGATTTCCTCTGGCGCTGGGATACCGACTGGTTCTGGTGCTCGAAAAACTTTGGTGTGCAGATTCCGCTGATCCGCAAGTTAGCCGGCAGGGAGCGCCTTAATTCGCGCACCTATACCAGGGTGATGCGCTGGAATAGCAAGTGGAAACCGGTGCAACGTGTCCGCGCCCTGTTCGGCGTGCACTACGAGTCGGTCATTCAGGATGTCGACATCCCCATCGAGCGGGCCGCCGAATTCCTGGATTTCTTTCAGCGCGAGATCGGAATTGTGCCGATATGGATCTGCCCGATCCGCAGCCCGGACATGCAGGCAGTTTATCCTCTGTATCCGATGAGTCTATCGACGACTTACGTGAATTTCGGATTCTGGGACGCCGTGAAATCGGCAAAGTCTCAACTTGCCGGGCATTTCAACAGGCTCATCGAGCGCAAGGTCACGGAGCTCGGCGGAATCAAGTCCCTATACTCGGACAGTTACTACTCGCGCGAGAAATTCGACGGCATTTATGGCGGGGCCGCCTACCGGGAGTTGAAATCCAGGTACGACCCGCAGGGCCGCCTGCACGATTTGTACGACAAGTGCGTACTGCGCAGATAGGACGTTTCAGCTGTCAAGTGCCTGCAGCGGGGGCGGGAAAGCTTGCGTCGCGATCTGCCTGGCTGGTCGGGTAATTGCTCGCATCCCCGGTCAATTAAAAACCAACTGGATTCGTCGGATCACGCCAGCCCGCAGACACAGGTCAGATCCAGTCGCGCGCTGTCAGGAAATCCGTGTAGAGCCTGGCTTCTGGCGTCCCGGGCTCGGGCTTCCAGTCATATCGCCATTTCACGACCGGCGGCAGTGACATGAGGACGGATTCCGTGCGGCCACCGGACTGCAGGCCGAACAGCGTGCCGCGATCATAGACCAGGTTGAATTCGACATAACGACCGCGGCGGTAAGCCTGGAAATCGCGTTCGACTTCGCCGAAGGGCAGACCCTTGCGGCGTTCGACGATCGGCGCGTAAGCGTCCAATAGATGATCACCCACGCTGCGAACCAGCGCGAAGCATGTATCGAAGTCGGGTTCCGACAAGTCATCGAAGAAGATGCCGCCAATGCCACGCGGTTCCTTTCGATGCCTGAGATAGAAATACTCGTCGCACCATCGCTTGAATTTGCCATGCGTTTGCGCTCCGAACGATTTCAAGGCGTCGCGACACGCGCGGTGAAAGTGCACTGCATCTTCCTCGAAACCGTAGTAAGGCGTCAGGTCCATGCCACCGCCGAACCAGGATACCGGTTCGGCGCCGCGTTTCTCCGCCACGAAAAAGCGTACGTTCATGTGCACCGTCGGCACGTAAGGATTGCGGGGATGCAGGACCAGGGATACCCCCATGGCCTGGAACGAACGGCCGGCCAATTCGGGCCGGGATGCAGTGGCCGATGCCGGCAGTGCATTGCCGGTTACATGGGAAAAGTTGACTCCGCCGCGTTCGAAAAGACCGCCGTCCTCGATCAGGCAGCTGACCCCGCCGCCGCCTTCCGGACGAGTCCATTCGTCGCGGCGAAACTTGTTGCCGTCGATCGTTTCGAGCCTGCTGACGATCCGATCCTGCAGACCTGCCAGATAATCCTCGACCAGCCCGCCGTCCATGGCGTTACAAGGTACTCTTCTTCGCGCCGATAGCGCGAAAGCCGATGTCGCGGCGCATTTGGCTACCGGCAAAGCGGATGCCCTCGGCGATCTCATAAGCCCGCCGTTGCGCCACGCGCACGGTATCGCCCAGCGCAGTGACGCATAACACGCGCCCGCCGCTGGTTACCACTTTGCCGTCATGCAGCGCAGTGCCGGCGTGAAAGACATGAAAATCATCTGCGTCGCGCGGCAGTCCGGTGATCTCGTCGCCTTGGCGAGGGGCCTCGGGATAGCCCGCGGCAGCCATGACGGCGCCGAGGGCAACCCGGCGATCCCACTCGGCGTCGACGGTGTCCAGGGTGCCATTGACAGCATGTTCGATCAGAGTGAACAAATCGCTTTTCAGCCGCATCATGATCGGCTGGGTCTCCGGGTCGCCCATGCGACAGTTAAATTCGAGCGTCCTGATCGTGCCGTCGGGTCGGATCATCAGGCCGGCATAGAGAAAACCGGTATAAGAGTTGCCTTCTTTTTCCATGCCGTGAATCACCGGCTGGATCACTTCACGCATCACGCGGGCATGAATACCCGGTGTCAGCACGGGTGCCGGCGAGTAGGCGCCCATGCCGCCCGTGTTCGGGCCCTTGTCTCCATCCTGCAGACGCTTGTGGTCCTGGCTCGAGGCAAGCGCCAGCACGTGTTTGCCGTCGACCATGACAATAAAACTCGCTTCTTCGCCCTCCAGGAACTCCTCGATGACGACGCGGGCACCGGCCGTTCCCATCCTGTTGTCTACCAGCATCATGTCAATGCCCGCGTGCGCTTCCTCCAGCGTCATCGCCACCACCACGCCTATGCCGGCGGCCAGGCCATCAGCCTTGATCACGATCGGCGCGCCCTGCTTCGCGACATAAGCGTTAGCTGCCTTTGCATCGGTGAAGGTCGCGTGCGCAGCGGTCGCAATGCCGTGCCTCATCATGAAGGACTTGGCGAAATCCTTCGAGGCTTCGAGCTGTGATGCCGCGCGCGTCGGTCCGAAAATTCTCAGACCTGCCGCTTGGAACGCAT